>CANJVS010000099.1 GCA_947477755.1 Verrucomicrobiaceae bacterium
ATTGAGCAGGATGTCGTTTTGAGCCGAGACGACGTGCCGGTGGTGCTGCATGACATCCACTTGGATAGCATCAGCGATGTCGCCGCGCGTTTTCCTGATCGCAAGCGCGCGGATGGTCGCTTTTATGCACTCGATTTCACGCTCGCAGAACTGAAGCAACTTCGTGTGAGCGAGCGTTTCAGCGTCAAAACGGGCAGGCAGGTCTATCCGAAACGGTTCCCCAAAGGCCTCTCCAGTTTCCAAATCCCGACCCTTGAGGAGGAGTTGGAACTCATTGCCGGACTCAACCGGAGCACCGGCCGCATGACTGGCATTTATCCCGAGATCAAACAGCCGGCCTGGCATCGCAAAGAGGGACATGACATCAGCCGCATCGTGCTGCCCATTTTGCACAAATTTGGTTATAAGACCAGGCAGGACCTTTGTTACATCCAGTGTTTTGAGCATGATGAAGTGAAACGGCTGCGTGCTGATCTTGGATGGGAGGGGCGCCTCATCATGCTCATGGGTGGCGGCGGCAAAGGTCCGGGAAACACGGACTTTGCGCACCTGCGCACACCTGAGGGGCTTGCCGAACTGGCAAAGATTGCCGACGGCATCGGTCCTGACATCGGCTCCATCATCACCTCCAAACGAGAAATCACGGCACTCGTCAAGGATGCTCACGCCCAGAGATTGCAGGTGCATCCCTACACGCTGCGGGTGGATGAATTGCCAAAGTCCGTCAAATCTGCTGACGAGCTTCTGGATCTCCTTTTCAATCAAGCTGGGGTGGATGGTCTGTTCTCAGACTTCCCTGATGTCGGCATTCAGTGGCTGAAATTGCACCTGAAATAGTTTTAAGCAGGCTCGTCACTTCCTGTCGCTGCAAAACTCATGGTTATCCGGCACCCGCTAACGTTAAGCCCGTGCCCATCGATCTGGGCACGGGCTTGTTGGTGCGTAATGTTTTACCGCTCGGTTCTTGCTGTCGTTCCCCCGCGTTTTTTACGCGGCTGATCAGACCTCTCCAAGGGGCGTTGGGATTGGCGTGAGCCCATCACCCGATGGGTGGTCTTGCGGATTTCATCCCGGCCTGGGCTGCCATGGGTGCCGCGCGCGCCGGGATCTTCTGCAGGATGAAAAGCTTCAGTCAGCGGCTTGACTGGAGGTGTCAGGATCTCAGTGACTCCGGACTTGGCTCCGGCCTTCTTCGTTGTTTTGACGGGACTGGATTTCGTTTTCATAAGAGTATGATTAGCGTCGGTAGTACAACGCAGAACTGGCGTCGTTCCTCTTCCATCATTGCCATTTGCCGCGCAATAATTGCGTGAAATACCGAGCCTAATTCAGGAGCGCTGAGTGAGGTAGCGCGTCATCTCGCTGAGTGTGGTGAGTTTGCCGTAATCAGCTTCCGGGATCTCGACGCCGAGTTTGTCATGCAGGGCGATGAGGAAGTTGAGGAAATCGAAAGAATCGATGTCGAGCGTCTCGCGAATCTTCTGATCCGGGCCCAGTGAATCAGGATCGGACTCCGGCGCGATCTGGCGGAGTCCGGCGAAAATGGCGCTTTTGATATCGGCTTCGTTCATAGCGATTCGGGTGATTGGAAGTGGCGGTTGAGGGCGTCGAGGAACTGTGCTCCGAGATGGCCGTCGGTGGCGCGATGATCGGCGGCGAGCGAGGCGGTCATGACGGGATGCACGCCGAGCATGCCGTCCCTGGCCCAGGGTTGCTCCATGATCCTGCCAAAACCGATGAGGCCGACCTGCGGCGGATAGATCACGCCAAACACACTCTCCACGCCGAGGCTGGTGACCGTCATTGTGGCATCGGTCATCTCGGAACTGCGCAGGCGTCCGCTGCGGGCCCGTGGAATCAGGTCGTGCAAGGCGGCCATGATCCCGTCACAGGTCATTTGATCCACATCATGAATCGCTGGTGCGACGAGGCCACCCCCTTTCATCGAGATGGCGAAACCGAGATGAATGGCCTTTGAGATATGAGGCTCGTTGTCGATCCAGAAGCCATTGAGGCCAGGCACATCACGCAGCGCTTTGGCCACCGCTTTGATCAGCAGGACGGTGGGCCGAAGCCGGTCTTTGAGTGCACGTTTTTGATTCGTTTCCTCGAGCCATTTCAAGGCGCTACTCATGTCAATGCGGGTCTGCAGGTAGTAGTGAGGACTTTCGCGATTCGATTTCGCCATGGCAGCGGCGATGGCCCGACGCATGCCTTCGCCACTTTTCTCGGTCCCACCTTTCTTCGTGGTTGCGGCTTTCTCGACATCAATCCGCTCAATGATCCCTTCAGGGCCGGTCCCGTGAACCGTTGATAAATCGACGTGCAGTTCGGCAGCAAGCCGACGTGCCAGAGGGGAGATTTTCACGCGCACGGCGCCAGTTTGAATCGCCGGTGTTGGAGAGGCGGCGTGTTCGACATCCTCGCGATCAATGAGTCCGCCCGGGCCGGTGCCGGTCAGTTTTGACAAATCCACACCGATTTCCGAAGCGATCTTGCGTGCAAGCAGTGACGCATGCGGCTTCGCTATTTTGGCAGGCGCTGGCCCTGGAATTTCCGTTGGCTTCGCTGTTGGTTCTCCCGCAGTTTGGATCACCACCATGACGGTACCAACCGAAATTTTGGCACCAGGCTCGACCTTGATCCTGCTTCCCCGGTCTCTCCCCCTACGGTGTCCTTTTCAATGAGGCATTGCGGGCGCAAAGAATGATCACGGATTGCAGGTGACAGCAAAACTTGAATGAATCATGGTTGGGCGCACCGAACCCTCTCCAGTCCTCCAGCCATGTCCGCCCAGTTTAAAGATTATTACGCCACGCTTGGCGTTTCGCGCGGTGCCGGCGCAGACGAGATTAAGAAGGCTTTTCGAAAGCTGGCCCGCCAGTATCATCCAGACACCGCCAAGGACAAAAAAATGGCGGAGGAGAAATTCAAGGAGATCAATGAGGCCAATGAAGTGCTGAGTGATCCTGAGAAGCGCAAAAAGTACGATCAACTCGGTGCGCGGTGGAACGAAGCGGGTGGTTTCGACGCACCGCCTGACTGGCAGCAGACGGAAGGGGCTCAGGGAGCCTCTTCGCAGGATTTCCATTTTGGCGGCACTGGTTTTAGTGACTTCTTTGAGCAGTATTTCAGCGGTGGCAGTCGCTATGGATTTCCACAGGGATTTGAAGAGGAGATGCCTGGAGGTGCGACACGTCAGGGCCGTGCACGGCGCGGACACGATATCGAGGGTGATATCCTGGTCACACTTGAGGAGGCGATGCATGGTACCGTCCGCCCTATTTCCCTGCAAACGGCGAACCGTCAGACTGGCGAGGCGGAGACGCACACTTTCCAGGTCCGCATTCCACCCGGTGCCACCGATGGCCGTCGCATCCGCGTGCCCGGGCAGGGCGAAGCTGGTCGCAATGGCGGCGAAGCTGGCGATCTCTACCTTCGGGTGCGCCACGCCGCGCATCCTGATTTTACCACGCGTGAGGCGGATGTTCATCATGAGCTTGATCTGGCCCCGTGGGATGCCGTGCTCGGCACCGAGGTTGTTGTGCCGACGCTTGAGGGTTCCATCAAACTGAAAGTGCCCTCCGGCTCGGAAGACAGTCACCAACTTCGCGTGCGCGGACGCGGCCTGCCAAAAGGCAAGAGCGGAGAGCGTGGTGATTTCTTTGTAACGGTGAATATCGTGCTGCCCACACATGTCAGCGATGAAGAGCGTCAGCTCTGGGAGCAGCTCCGCCGTGTGTCCACCTTCAAACCCAACGCCTGACATGAACGACTCCTCGCAACAAGATGGTTATACCCTGGAGATCCTTGCCCGGATCACCGGCGCCTCCACGCAGACAATCGTGCAATATCAGGAATATGGTCTCATCCACTCGCAGTTCGATGATGAAACCGTCCGTGCCCTCCGGCGCATTGAGCATTTGCGCGAGACTTTTGAGATGAATCTCGGTGGTTTGAAGCTGATCATCAGTCTTCTCAATGAGGTCGAGCAATTGCGTGAAGAAAGGCGGGCGCGGCGTTAATCAGGCAGAGCGGGCAGGGGACTTGGATGTTCAGGTTTTGGTTCTGACTGGTCCGGTGGTTACTTTGTTGCTAGGGCGCTCCTCAGTGCCTCAGACAATTGAATTTGAGTGTACGGTTTGTTTAGGCGGCAGGTCACGCCCAAGGTTTCGAATTCTTTTGCCAGCGTGTCGTCCAGCCTTCCGCTGGCCACCACAACCGGGATGTCTGGCAGCATGCGCCGGAGTGCGCGGACAAACGTTAGGCCATCCATATTGGTCATGTGTAGATCCGTGATGATGGCGCGCAGGTCGGCGCGGTGCCGGGCCACCTGCAAGAGGCCATCCGCGCCGTCGATGGCGGTCAGGGGCTTAAATTTTAGATCTCTCAGGACCGCTTGCGCCATTTCTCTTACAGACGCTTCGTCATCCACGAGGAGGACGCTTTCTCCTTGCGCCTGGAATTCCATCGCAGCATCAGGAGGCTGGCCGATATCATCATCTGCTTCGCCACCGGCGGGCAAATAGGCAGTGAATGTTGAGCCTTGTCCAAGTTGTGATGAAACATGGAGGAATCCGCCGTGGCCTTTGACAATGCCCATGACAGTCGAGAGGCCAAGGCCGGTACCTTCGTTCGGGCTTTTGGTCGTAAAGAATGGATCAAATATCTGATCGATGATTTCCTGCGGAATGCCCATGCCGCTGTCGCGCACTCGCAGGGCCACGTAAGTGCCGGGCTTGGCGTCAGGCACGATGCCTGCAATGGTGCTGTCCACTTCTGTTCGTTGCACTTCCAAGGTAAGTGTGCCGCCTTGGGGCATGGCATCGCGCGCGTTCACGCACAGATTCAGGAGGATTTGGTGCAACTGGGTGGCATCGCCCTGTACTGTTGGTAGCTCCGTGTCGCATTTGACCACCAACTGGATGGTTTTTGGAAAACTACCCGCGATCAAGTTCTCCATTTCCTTGACCAGACGTTTAATGTGGAGGGTAACACGCTCACCCTCAGTGCCTTTGGCAAAAGTCAGCAACTGGCGCACCATGTCAGCGCCCCGTTTGGCGCTGGCTTCAAAAATATCCACGATTTTAGACTCACCCGGATAGCGGCTTCTTAACAAGTCCACTCCCATGATGATCGGGGCGAGCGCATTGTTCAAGTCGTGCGCCACGCCACCAGCCATTGTGCCGATGGCCTCCATCCGTTGTGAACGCAGGGCAAGTCGCTCCATATTCTTTCGCTCGGCAAGGTTTTTGCGGTGTTCCAGTTCCACCGCCACACGCTGGCAGACCAGTCGCAGAATCTCCTGATCTTCCTCTGTAAACTCACGCGGCTTGGTGTCCATCAAGCAGGTGATGGCGATCACGTTGCCCTGTTTGTCCAGCGATGGACAGCCGCAGTAGGCGCTGACATTATGATCACGGAGAAATGTCGCCTGCGGGAAGCGCTCCTGGACGAGATCAAAAACGTACAATTCCTTACTCTCCTCCACCGTCGCACAAGGGGAGATATTCAGCGGGCATCCGCCTGCATCACGGAAAGTCTCTCCGTTGATCCATAGCGCATTGAATCGCAGCTCTTTGCCGACAATCTCTGCCAGGCAAATAATGGGAACTTCAAACAGTTCGGCGATCATGCAGACGACCTCTGTGAACACGGATCCTGGATCACCTGACAAGCGCAGGCTCAATTCGGCAAGCCGATGCAGCTTTTGCAGGTGAGAGTCGTCCCGTTCTTCAGCCCGTCTGCGGTCGCTGATGTCCTGAATGGTTCCGGACGAAGATAACGCAGAACCATTAGCGCTATAAACGGTCTCATAACGCAGTTGTACAAATTTGATGCGACCATCGGACATTAGAAGTCGGTGTTCGATCACATAAGGAGTGTGGTTTCGCACCGACTCCTTATAGGCGTTGTCGACCAGTGCCCGATCTTCCGGATGAATTGATTGCAGGAACTCATCGTAGGTCGCATTGAACTGCTTGGGGGGCAGTTCAAAGATCCGGAAGACTTGGTCCGACCATGTCAATTGGTTCGTTACCAGATCCAGACGCCAGCTTCCCATCTGGCCGATGCGTTGCGCCTCGCTAAGCTGCTCTTCCCGTTCCCCCAGCACGGCGGTACGTTGGGCGATGAGTTTTTTAAGTTCTGCGGTAAACTGGCGAATCTCTTCCTCCTCCTGCTGCCGCTTTTTAAAGTCGCGATGCACGAAGAAACTGGCGAAGCCGATCATGCCGAGGGTTATGAAACCTCCAAAGGCCACAATGCCCGTGGTCATGCTGGCCAGCGCCTGTGCCTTGGTCCTGATTTCCGGGAGGAGCAGATTCTCCTCAGTTTGTATTTTGGCGATGAGCTTGCGGATCTCATACATTGTTTGTTTACCCTGCTCCAAACTGATAAGACGAAGCGCACCGGCAGTGTCACCGCTGCGTCGCATTTGAATCACCTTGCTGGCATCGGCAAATTTGCCTTCGATCAACGGCTCAAGACCCGTAAGCCGTTTTAGCTGGTCAGGATTTTCCTGCATCAATTGTTTCGCAATTCGGAGCGACTTCGGCACCGTGTCGAGCCCCGCCTGATACGGATGCAAAAATAATTCGTCTCCAGAGATGGCAAATCCCCGATTCCCAGTTTCCACGTTGAGAACTCCCTCAAGTATTTCATCAAGCGTGTTATTAACTTTATGGGTGTGATCGACAGAGCGAAAGGTCTCCAAATTCCTTTGCGCATTCCACAATGTGATCGCGCCTGCGAAAAGCAGGAAGATTAGGGCTACGGCAATGCCCGCCTGAATTTTACGTTGTAGCAACATTGTTAGATAGACGCTGCATTACAGACCAAGTCGATTGTCGCCTGAATGTGGCGCTTTCCCGTCGCTTTGTAATCTCCCATTTGGTTCATTCTTAAATAATAACACTTCTAAATTTGCTGTCACTCATTTTTGAGAAGCTCAATCAATGCGCGTTGAGTCACCTCTCTCGTATTTGTGCCAGACTAGGGTGCAAGTTGCTATGCCATGGTGGATGTGGGTTCCTGGAAAAGGATGTCACGGAAGATCAGGCCGACGGGCTTCGTTTTGATCGCACCATGAAGACTACCACACTTATCATTGTCGGCCTTGCACTTGCCTGCGGGGGATATGCTCAGGACGGGAAGAATAATCCGAGAGAGAAAGCTGAAAGGCTGATGCACCGGGCACTTGAAGCCAAAGAGGCCGGGCGCATGGAAGAAGCGAAGAAGCTGCATGAACAGGTTGAAAGAATGAGGATGGAGATGAAAAAATCTGGAGAACATGCAGGAGGCGGTAAACTAGCCAGCAAAGTTCCCCAGGCTGACCGTCTGCAGCACATCATGCAGGCTGTGGAGCATCTGAACGCCGCCGGATTGCACGAACCCGCCAGGGACATCGCTCAAATAGCCCAAAATTTACGCCGAGAATTGGAAGAGCACATGAAACGCGAGCAGGCAGAGGCCCATGAGAGGGAAGCCAGACATCATCCCGAAATGAAAGCCCGTGCTGAACTCGAAGAGATGCGCCAGCAAATGCACAAAATGGCCGAACAGATCGAGCAATTGCGGATGGAATTGAAGAAGCGAGCTTCTTAGCCCGCCAAAAAATTTAAACGATCAGTGCCACATGGCGAACGTTGAACAAAACCATGGCAGGTGCTGATTCCAGAGTCAGTGTTTGCCTAACAATATGGCTGTGATGTCCTGTGTTTCTGGATCGTATTGCCCGATAAAATTCACTTGGCTCGAATCTCCACCCTGCCGCTTTCACCATTGCCAGTGAGTGGGGTAGAGCGGGACATGAAGAAGCCGTGACCGCCACGGGATGCGCCTTTCTGCAGGATCACACCCTGGTAGGCGGGTTTGGTGAGGTCACTGTGAGGAAATGTGCCAGTGAAGAGACCGCTGGTTTTGGTGATGGTTAGGACGGTGTTGGGGGTAGCCGGGGCAAGGTTTGCCGTGGTGATGGTGATGTCTTTGCTGACCGGAGCCAGGAGCAGGCCGTCGAAGAATTCCAGGGTTGCATTCGGTGTGGTGTTATTCAGGCCCGGGAAGACACTTTTGGCGGGTGTCAGTGGCGGCACGTCGTAGCGTGCGCCATCCAGGTCGACGACGATGCCTG
>CANJVS010000100.1 GCA_947477755.1 Verrucomicrobiaceae bacterium
GCCAAAGGACTACAAGCGCGTCCTTCAGGCCATCCGCAAGGCTGAAGACGAAGGCCTGAGTGGCGACGAGGCCCTCAACGCTGCCTTTGAAGCAAATGCCAGAGACATCGCCCGCATCGGCGGCGGCTAGCACAGATAGGTCTTTTATGACCTATGCATCAACATCACCTCTATTTTCACTCACACCGCAAGACATCATGGGAAAACCAACCGGCTTCATCGATTACCAACGCGAACTTCCGACCGACCGCGATCCGATTTCGCGCCTTGGCGACTGGAAGGAAATACATAACCACCTGCCCGAGGTAAAGCTCAAGGAGCAGGGTGCGCGGTGCATGGACTGCGGCGTTCCGTTTTGCCATACCGGCACACTCATCAGCGGCATGGCCAGCGGCTGCCCGATCAACAACCTCATCCCTGAATGGAATGATCTGATCTATCGCGGTTTGTGGAAAGAAGCACTTGAGCGCCTGCACAAGACCAACAACTTCCCCGAGTTCACGGGTCGTGTGTGCCCTGCTCCATGCGAGGGTTCCTGCACCGTCGGCATCAGCGGGCCGCCTGTCACCATCAAGAACATCGAAGTCTCGATCATCGATAAAGGTTGGGAGGAAGGCTGGGTAACCCCCCAGGCTCCTGCTAAACGCACCGGCAAAAAGGTCGCCATCATCGGTTCCGGTCCTGCAGGATTGAGCGCTGCTGCCCAGCTCAACAAGGCTGGCCACACCGTCACGGTTTTCGAACGCGCGGACCGCCCCGGAGGACTGCTCATGTATGGCATTCCTAACATGAAGCTCGACAAGAACGAAGTCGTTCTGCGCCGCATCAGACTGCTCGAAGATGAAGGCGTGAAGTTCGTGTGCAACACCACCGTCGGCAAAGATTTGCCATCCGACAAGCTGCTCAAAGAGTTCGACGCCACCGTCCTTTGTACCGGTGCCACCAAGCCGCGTGACCTTCCCATTCCTGGTCGTGAATTGAAAGGCATCCATGTGGCGATGGATTTCCTCACCACGAACACCAAAGCCGTGCTTGATGGAGCCGAGGCCCCCATCAACGCCAAAGGCAAAAACGTCGTCATCATCGGCGGCGGTGATACCGGCACCGATTGCGTGGGCACTTCCCTGCGCCATGGCTGCACCTCTGTCACTCAGCTCGAGATCATGGCCAAGCCACCGCTCAACCGCGCTGCGGGCAATCCATGGCCCGAATGGCCAAAAACCTACAAAATGGATTACGGTCAGGAAGAAGCCGCCGCCAAATTTGGTGACGATCCGCGAGTCTATCTCACCACCGCCACACACTTCGAAGGCGATGAAAACGGTAACGTCAAAGCCGTCCACGTCGTCAATGTCGAGTGGAAGAAGGATGACAAAGGCATTTTTGGCCCCCAGAAGATCCCTGGAACGGAGAAAGTTCTCCCGGCGCAGCTCGTCCTGCTCGCGATGGGTTTCCTGGGCCCGGAGCAGCCTCTCCTCGATTCCCTTAACATCGAGCGCGATCCGCGCACCAACGTCAAAGCCGAGCATGGGAAATTCACCACCAGCCTTCCGGGCGTTTTTGCCGCCGGTGATTGCCGCCGTGGTCAGAGTCTCGTCGTCTGGGCCTTCAATGAGGGCCGTGGCGCGGCGCGCGAGTGCGATCTTTATTTGATGGGCAGCACCGACCTTCCTTAATCTGGGACGGGCCATTGAATTTGAAAAGCGTCTTCGGTAACGAAGACGCTGGGTTTCAAGAATGCGATGAACTATTTCGTGTCCCAAGGACGAACGAATATATGTGACGAACCTGAGCTGGATTCAGCCCCCTTTGAGGCGGTAATTCTTCGTTTTACCCATCTAAATGATGAAAGTATTGACAGGGTAAATACCCTGCATGTACTTCAAGGCTTGAAATCCGCCGCCAAGTCTGGCTAGAATAAAATAAATTCCGGTTAAATCAAAACCAAAATCAATTCCTTACTCGCAAACTTATGAAATCACTCCGCCGATTCGTCAAAGACGCCCGCCGTCACAAGGGGCTGGCCCTCATCGTCGTGCTTTCAATGCTGGCCTTGGCGACCATTGTTATTCTGGCGTTCTTGAGCGTTGCTGACACCGAGTACAAAGGCACCATGACCTACTCTGCCTCCCAAACGGCGCGGCGATACGCCGACACAGCCGTGAACATTGTGATTTCACAGATCCGGGCTGGTTCAGATCAGGATACAACGATGGCAGGCAGAGAGACTCACGCCACCCAGCCCGGCGCGGTCAGAAAATATGCTGATAACGGCGCGTTTCTGGCTGGGTACAAACTGTTTTCAGACAGTGAAATGATCTACAGCAGCACAGGTTCCGGCGTTGGAACAGGTTCGATCACGGATGAAAGGAATTTCCTTCTAAATTCGGAGCCGCCAGCGACCTGGAACAAGGGCAACAATCTTGTCCGCTACGTGGACATGAATGAGCCTGTGATTAAGGGCGTGTTGAGCACGACCGGTGTCGCTGGAACTGCGCAGGTGTATTTCCCCGTGTTGGATCCGCGCGCAGCCCTTGATATGGACCCGGCGGGAGGATCACCGATTCCTGCCGAAGGCTTTACGTATGAAACCACCACGGCGCTGAGTGGCTCCGACCTCAGTGGCAAGTCGGACGCAGGCGGGGATGCGGCCAACATCAGCCCAGTGACCAAACCCAATGGCACTGCATCCCCTGACACGTTACGTCTGGCCATGCCGGTGCAGTGGCTTTACATGCTCAAGGATGGCACGCTCGGCACGCTTGATTCAAAAATGACGTTCCAAAGTTCAGGTACATCGCAGCCCTCGGAGATCACACCAATCGTGGGCCGGGTCGCGTTTTGGACAGATGATGAAACCTGCAAGATCAACATCAATACCGCGTCGGAGCCCACCTACCAGGGGCAGCCCACGTATTATCATGAGCGTGATCATCAATGGGCCGACTACCCGGCAGCCCGTGGCGAGTATCAGCGCTTCCCGGGCCATCCTGCCACGGTGGCACTCAGTTCCGTCCTTTATCCAAATCCCTTCCAGACGGTTTCCAGAAATCTTGACGCCTATGGCCAAACATCCGGGAGTGCCGGGCTATCTCTATCGTTGGGTGTGAAAAACCGCATTTATGAAGTCGCACCCCGGATCAATTCCGGCGGTAGCAATGCGGGAACCAAGCTGTTTGCGGCGGATGATTTCAATTCGGGCGGCACCTCGGGGTTGACGACCAATGTGGATTTAACGACGGCTCTTAACGAGCACCTTTATGCCAGTGTGGATGAGTTGTTTTTCTCACAACTCAGCAGCGCGGGCGTCCGAGTCCCCACGGTCACTGACTACGGAGGTGGCAATCTCTTCAACAAGCAGACCATCGAGCGTGCCTCAGGGTTTCTCACCGCGCAGAGTCGTGGCAGTGAGATCAGTATGCTGGGGCTGCCGCGTATCGCCATGTGGCCGGTGAATCCAAGTGCAGGCAAGCGAACACCGTTTGATGACCTGATCATTTATTGCTCCACGCTGGGCAAGGATCTTTCTTCGGCCATCAACATGCAGACCAGCAACAGTTACATTTTCCAGCGTGAATTGCCGAGGGATTCAACCCATGACGTCAACCTGCCACGCAATGCCAAACTTTTGGCTATGCTCGATTCCATTCTGGCCAACGCCAAGTTTCCAGCGGACACCGTCAACGGCGGCAACGGCAACACCTTCGCGACCAAGTTGCGCAATGGCAATGGGTTTGATAACTACCGTCAGGTCATCGTGGAAATGTTCGACTACATCCGCTCCACCAACCTTCAGGACAGCTTCCTCATCCCGAACGCGCGCACCTCCTGGCCGTCCGTGAAAGTGTATTGGGGCACAATACCAGGCAGCCTTGCGATCAACGTTTATGAAGAGCGTGATCGCTTGGAGGCCGGTTTCAAGACCTACACGCCTAGTGTTGCAAGGAATGTCGATGCAACGAGCGATCCCTTTGCGGATATTTCACTTCCAGGACACGGTCAGGTCACGCCTGCCAACTGGAATGTGGGCGGTCAGAACTACCGGGGTTTTGGTCGCAGTGTTTCTATCAGTGAGATTGGCTTGCAGTTTATCTGCACGGCCGATGGTCAGCCCGACATGTACAGCTGGCGTCAATTGGAGGCATCGAAAAATACGGATGTACCACCTAAAATAGAGGGCTACAAAATCTGGTCTATAGAGCGAGTCAGTAATCAGGTTATCAATTTGGTTAAGGATGCGAAAAACAGCGTCGCCCCACATAACCAAGGCTTGATCGATCTCGCGCTCAAAAATGAGATCACAGGAGGCAGGACGGCGCTCAAGGTGCAGGAGTATGACCATAAAAACGTGCCTTCGACCACAATTTTAATCAATCATGCCCTGCCTTTAGGCTTCGAAGGAGGAGCAAAAGAAGTCGACGCAGACAATACTACCGATCCACCTAGTCCTGCTGCTGTTGCGAATTTTAACAAAATCCTTGGAGCGGATACTGAGAAGTGGGATGACACAGAAACGAACGGTTACAATCCACCGAACCAAAGAGCGGACGGCATGATCAAATCCCGCTACTATTCCAATTTCCCTCCAATCACCGGAGACCGGAAATTGTATGCCCAGCAGTATTATGGCTGTGATATCGGGAAGTTAACTCCAGCTAATAGAGGTAAACACTATCTGTTCCATCCTGGGATTAATCCCGAAAACTGGAATCATACACTGCCCGCAGGTGGCCCTCCGCTCGGTCCTAATATGACCACTAAAGCGCATCAAAAAATGCTCCAAGCATTGCTGCATTTGGAATTTTTTTGCCCTTCAGTAGGATTCACGGAAATCGCTCCTGAATTTACTGTGGTGATCCCGGGGGCACAGCTTAGCAGCATCGAAGTGAATCGAAAAGCCATTTTTCCGAATACGGACGTAGTCCTGAAAAGCGGAACCCCTATATATAAAATCGACGGAACACCTGAGATCGGCGGCTATTGCAGTTTCCGCCGCGTGGCAGCAGGCCGCGGACTCCGTCCCTTGCCGGGCTTTTCGCAGGATGCGCTGTATACCGAACCTAACCCTGCTATGGTTCATGGTAACATCATGAATCTCGATTTAGTGTCCAATTTTTTTATGGAGAACGTCGTGAAGGATGTGACTGATCTTTCTGAGCCCGAGAGTCCACTCAGTTTTAATTCAGGCAGGATTCGCATTGATATTTATGATAGTCACAATTATCAGAACAGAACTCCAATGCAGACGATTTGGTTTAGGCTGCCTGTAAGCACGGCTCCAATGCCTGATCTAGTGGTTCAGCCCAGCCACGTTGAAGATTGGATCCGGCAATCGGATTCAGCTAAGTTCCAACACCCCACGGTTCAAGCCCCGCATTGGTGGGCTTTTCATATAGGTGGTGCATTGGCACGCTCTCTTGATTCTCGGCCGGGCGGACCACCAGCACCCACAAATGGAGGGTGGCTGGGAAGGTTTGGAAATCCTAATACGATTACTACAGCAAACGGATACCCCAATAATTTGCCGTTCGGGCAATTGATCAATCGTGACGGGGATTCAGCAAAATATGATGGAGATGATGTCAATATTAAGAATCGCCAAAGTTTCCCTGGCTGCACGTCCCTGATTTATGGATGGGAACCGAACAACGGCAATTACGCGGGCGTGCCACACTTTGACAATAATACGTCGGCAGAGCGGCTTAGAGCTACCCGAATCGCTTACAAACAAAATGCGAGTCCGTCCCTAACAGGATACAACACCTTGTTGCATCATTTTGGATCCGACGTGGTCAGAACCCTGCAACCCGGCCATGGTGACGCACGACTCATCGCGGGTAAGGCGGTGGTGCCAGAGACCGACTGGTCTCCGCATGTTCTCTACAACAGCCCGCGTGCCTTTTTAGCGCACAATTTCTCCTCTTATGGGGCCGGCGGCGAGCCAGGGTTTGACCGGACGGGGGATGCGAGCCTACAGACCGAGGATCCGCTCAAACGTGCTTTGCCTCAAACGGTGAACTTGGGATCTTCTCTCGTTCCTGATGCGCCTTATAGCGGCACGACCACGTCGGGTGTGAATTCCACAACTGGTAGTCTTTCACCAGCCTTCCTGGCACAACGCTACTACGATTTTGACGATACCGATCCGGGGGGGCGTGTGGGCACTTTCATCAACAAGCCTGATGAGGGCAATTACTCTGTCGGAAATTTTCAGGCGAGTGGTTGGACGCAAGCGGTGAAGTGGCGTTCCAGCTACTTCCGTGCCAGCAGTTTTGGCTCAAGATTTGCCCCGGGTTCCCAGAGTTTCTTCACGCCCAACCGCATGATCAGTTCTCCCGTCATGATGGGTTCTCTCCCCAGCAGGCTCCACACTCCCAACACTTCCACGGATTCGGGTGCCTGGACAAATCTGCTGTTCCGTCCGCACGTCCAGATCACCAACGCTGCCCTGCGGCATCCGGGGCAGGCCACGCCTCCAGACCATTATTTGCTCGACCTCTTTTGGATGCCCGTGGTCGAGCCCTACGCCATCAGCGAGCCGCTCTCCACCGCTGGCAAGATCAACATGAACTACCAAATGATGCCGTTCACTCACATCCGCCGCGCCACCGCCATGCACGCTGTGATGAAGGGGGAATTGTTTGCAGCCCTTCCAAATGCCGACCATACGCGTGCACGCGGCACCCGTGTGGGCTTTGGACCACAAGGAAAGACAGCTCCGACTTTTCGCGATGAAAATAAAGTCGGTGGTGATGCTGCGGCGCGCTGGTATCGTTCCATCGCCATCGACCGGCTGAATGATGAGTCGGGCGGCGCTGACAATGCCTGGTGGAATGTGCCAGCCAGTCAGCGGGTGCAGGCCACGCTTCGTCAGTTTGAGGAACGCTTCAATTTCACCGCAACCGCCAATGGTAATGGAGCCAGCGGCATCGGTGGTGCCTCATCCGGTCTGCCGGCTACGTTCCGGGCAGGATTGTTCCGCTCCGCTTCACAGATCTGCGAAGTCCACCTGATTCCTTCCCGAGTTTCTGTGACCGGCAGTTCCACGGCAACTTCACCTGTTCCCTCGGTCACCGGCGTTACGGAAAATATCGACGCCACCAGCCTGAGCAGTTATAGCGACCGCGAGGATGCGATGGTGAGGTTCTGGTCCAACCATTCTTCCACAGGGGACAACACGCGTGAGAGACCCTACTCGAATCTATACGCAAAGCTGACCACGCGTTCGAATACCTTCCGGGTGCATGTTCGCGCACAGACCATCAAAAAAGCCGGGCGCGGTCCAAACGTGAATATCTTTAATCCCGCCGAAGATCAGGTGACGGGTGAGTATCGTGGTTCTTTCCTGCTGGAGCGCTACATCGACATGGCCGATTTGAAGGCTGCTGGAACTGCCGCCGATTTCACCGTAGGCAACCCGATGGATGAGACCGCGCATCCGCCTTTAGATTCGTACTACCGCTTCCGGGTTTTGGAATCAAAACGCTTCGCTCCCTGATCAATTACCTTCACGCCCGACATGAAATCATATCGTCACACCATGCCATCGGGAGGGCACCGTGCCTTCACCCTGGTGGAGCTGCTTGTCTCACTCGCGGTTCTTACCATTCTGTTGCTCATCAACGCGCAAGTCATTGGTCAGGTTCAGGCCACCTGGTCTGCCTCCAATGCACGGGTGAGTCAGTTTCGTGAAGCGCGAACGGCGTTCGACATCATTACCCGAAATCTGAGTCAGGCCACGCTCAACACGTTCATGGACTACCAGACGAACTACCTGGCAACAGCCGCATCCACGAGCGGCACCTCGACAGGTGGCCCGGGCTCTTATGTGCGCAAATCGGACTTGCAGTTCATTTGTGGGAAGGCGTCTGTTTTGGTTCCTGCCGGTGGCGGTGGAGCCAGCCTTCCAGGGCACGCTGTGTTTTTTCAGGCACCTCTCGGAGTGACTGAAAACCCGAACTATGTCGGATTGGACCGGCTGCTCTGCCCGAGAGGGTACTTTGTTCAGTTTTCATCTGACGAATTCTTCAAACCCGCTTTCCTGCCCAGCGGCAATTTGCGTTACCGCTATCGCCTGATGGAGTACTCACCCCCGGCTGAGAAAAATTCAATTTACTCC
>CANJVS010000101.1 GCA_947477755.1 Verrucomicrobiaceae bacterium
GAGAATCAGCGCATTGCGCTCCTTCTTCAGGCGGCGGATATCTTCAATAAGGCTGGGTGTGGCGGGGGCGACCATGAACGTCATGTAGCGCGGAGGCCGCCCGGCTCAAGTGCTGTTCCGCATTCAGTGAATCATCGGTGGCATGATTCTCCGGCCAGAGTATGGCGCTGAGGTGGCGCGGAAGTATCAGGCTGATGCCGCTTTGCTCGTGTCTGGTTGGTGCTATTGCCCCTACGGCTCTCTGGCATGCCTGAAGGCTCAGGGCTTGGGTGTTTGGCATCTCGGCAAGGTAGGACAGGTCCAATGTTATGCATGCACCATGCTGGAGGATAGGCAGGGTAGACTTTGGGCACTTATGCTCGCTACAAGAGCGGACAGCGAATTTCCAACTTGGAGATTCATGAGAACGTTGCCCAAGACACGCTGACCGATCAGCAGCGGATCATTGAAACATGCCTTACGGAATTCCGAGCGGAAGTCTCCAGCTATTTGACGGGCATTGGTCTCTGAAAAATGTGCACACTGAATGCTGGCACTTACTTTGGCTTGGTGACAAGCATTTCGTTCTGGTATAGACATGGCAATGACTTCTCAGAGCAAATATTCGTTGTCTTTCGTCGCAGTGCTAGTTCTCAGCCTGATCCTGTCAGTGAGGGCTGGCACCGCAGCAGATCAGATCCTCTCTCCGCCCGTCGGTGGCGAATTTGGCAGCGCGACGGACATCCAGAGAAACATCGCTGCAATTGGAAATTCCAATAGTGGTGGCACACTAGGTCGGCCCAAAGGAGTCGTTTACATTTTAGAGCGCAGCGCCGCAGGCTGGCAATTGGTTAAAACCCTTCTGCCTCCAGCAACGGGAGATCGTTTCACGCGCTTTGGCACTCAAGTCACCCTCGCAGGCAATCGACTGGCCATTGGCGACATGCATTTCGGGGAAGACGATGTTGAGGCCGGACATACCGGGCGGGTTTACGTCTATGAGAAGCAGGGTCCAACCTGGCCTGATGAACCTGCGTATGTCATCGAACCTTCGCAGCCCAACGTGTTTTCGTTCGGCCAGGCGCATGCTTTTTCAGGGGAGTATCTGGCGGTGACGGAGCTTGTCAGCCTTCAGGCTGCCCAGTCTATGGTGCGAGTGAGAACCTTTCGGTTGCAGAATGGACAGGCCACACTGCTGGGGGCTGTTGAGCGCACAGGCGTAGACTCTTTCGGATCTGAAATGTCCATGCATGGCAGTGAACTGGCCATCCCCAATGGTCACAGGGGAATGCTTTTGCCCACATCCAAGGGAACCGTTTATCTTTACGACCTCTCGGGTGGCGCGATGAAACAGACAGCAGTCCTGACAATCCCGATGAAGGCAGGAGATTTTTTCTCTTCCGCTAAAGTGATGTTGGACGGTGATCGTCTGCTAGTCACAAAAATAACACCGCCCAGCTCAGGAGTTGTCATCTTCAAGCGCACCACAACTGGATGGCGTGCAACTTCTGAGATCAGGCCTCCCCAGCCCGGTGAGCTTTCATACAGTTTGATTGATGTGGCAGGAAATGCATTGGTCACCTACAACGGCTCGGGAACCGATCTCTACACGCTGTCTGAACCACCCCGGTTTGTGAGAAGTTTGTCGTCCGTTGGCACTTACGTTGCTACCACTTCCGAAACGGCCATGATCGTCAGGAGCAACCAAGTTTTGTTCACCACTCTTCGGTCGCTCGTCGCTGCGGACTCCGTGGTGGTGGACCCATCAAAGGCATGCGTTCCCGGTGGCAGTATTGAACTGGGAGAACTCGTGGCCGGACAGACCTGCAAAGTTGAAGTAGAACTGCAAAATGCCAGCGCTGAGCCACTCCACCTCACTGGCGTGCAGATCACATCAGCACTAGGAGCGAACAGTTTGACAGAGCATTTTTTTACACCGGTCACCTTGCCAACACTGGGAAAGACACGGGTGAAGCTGACACTGAATCCCCCGTCTGCTGGCAGCTACCAGCTGTCTCTCGAAATCCTACATCCAGATTTCGCACTATCCCCCTACATCTACCGGGTGAACTTCCGGGCGAGGGTCGGCGATTTTCCCCCGCTCCAACCTCAGATCGCAGGAAGCGTGTTTAGTGCCAGAGGAGAGCCTGTGAAACTCGACGTGGGTGCCACGGGTCCGCGCGGACGCTTCAATTGCCAGTGGTATAAGGACGGACGTGCGCTCACAGGCAGCACCCAGCCATTTTTGTACCTACCTTCAGCCCAGCCTTCTGATGCGGGGCGCTACCGCCTGGATGTCTGGTCCGCTAGCTCGCCAAAAATGAGCTGTAGCATGGGTCTGGGCGTGTTTGAAAGGCAGGCTTCCGCGGTCGCCGCCCGCCCCGATGAGGCCCTTAGCTTTACGGCTCGATTCTGGGGTCCAGGCATACGGGTGAAATGGCAGAACTACTACGAGAGGTGGACTCTTCCGGAAACATGGGCCTGCCAAGGCACTGAATCTGCCAACCTCATAATTAGGTCACCAATGGCACTGGCGGGAATAAGGATTAGGGCCGATTTGTCAATGGACGGCGCTATCGCCTCCGCGGTCACCTCCAATGATCATGAAATCAACACATTTCGCTTACCCATTATTGCGGTGGAAGGCATTCGGCATGGCCGAGTTGGAGAGCATCTCGGTCCGCTCGTCCTGAGCGATCTCACGAACTACTATGAGGTTGCCATCTTCTCCGCCGAAGGTCTGCCACCAGGAGTGCAACTCACCAACGGCGGATATCAAATCGAAGGCATTCCGACACAGGCTGGCAACTACGTAGTGAAGATCATGGCTGAAAACCGCTATGGCAGTGCGGTGCCTTTTATGCTGAACCTCAAGATCTTATCCGGCACAGAAGCGCCCAATCTCGAACTCCACTTTGGCACGCCTCATCAAACGGCAAGCATCATCATGCTTCCTGAATCCAACCCGGAAGCACCAGCATGGCCTGGGCTCCTTCAGGTGCAGACCGGGGCGGGCACAGGATTCAGCGGATCCCTGGCATTTGGAGCAGTGCGCCGATCATTTTCCGGCCGCTGGACTGTCAAAGCCGACGAGATGGCGCGATCTACCACCGTGCGGCTGACCCCATTTTTGGGCTATCGATCCGCCGTTCTGATCCTAACTCAAACGGCTGTGGATGAAAGTTACCCACCGAACGGCATCGTGGCCGCATTGGTTTTGGAGCGTGCGTCCACGGATATTGGTCCCATCGAAATCGACGCGTTACTTGAGCCTCTCATTCCTCCGAACAAGGAATGGAGCCATGCCCTCGCAGGCCGCTATTCGTTTTTGATGGGCGGTCTGGCAGGTCAGAGCTTTGGCAGCTTCACCGTCGGTTCAGATTTCCATGCCACAGGTGTCGGCACTCTGGCGGATGGCTCGGGCTTCACTTTCTCGATGCCCATGGTCAGGGGGCCTAACGGGCCCTCAAATGGCACGGTAATGCTGGTGGGTCTAGGCACTGACCCCGTGCGACTATGGGGTAGGATCAACACGATGGCTGCCGGCGTCACGGGAGCTGGATTGGTGGACGGAGTGCTGACGATAGTACGCCCTGCCCAGCCAGGAGCACGACTTCTGCCCGATGGATACAACGCCGAAGCACCAGTGCGAGGCGCTCGCTACTTCGTGCCCAAGGGGGTGCCGCTGTTCACACCGCCTGATGCTCCCGCCGAACAAGCCGGAAGGGCTTCCATCACTCTCGCTGCGAATGGCCTGCCTGAATCCATCAACACGGCACTGACCTTCACCAAGGCTGGTACAGTGATCGTGGACCGGCCGAACTCTTCGGACCTGAAGCTGGACTTGTACATGCCGACGGGATTCTTCACAGGCAGCTTCAAGATCAATGAGCCTGTGCTGGGTACGGAAAACCGTTTTGTCCGTCGGACGGTGCCCTTCCGTGGCATGATCGTCCCTCACCTACGTAATGGTGGAGGATTCTTCCATTACTCACCTCTGCCCAGCCGTTTCGCCGAACCTCCGACCACCTCCGCCACGACACCGATCTATGTTGGCGGTGTCACTCTGGAGTAGCATCTTCCAAGTTCAGGTCAGTTCGTGCGGAAGCATCAAAGAGAATGGGGTCACAAAAATAGGTGCCAATATTGTCACACCACTTGTTGATTTCCAATGGACAGATTGGTCTGAACCGTCATGCCCAATTTGGCGTAAGACCTTACGAAATGACCTCCTCAATCGCTGCAGGGGTCTGATTGCAGAGACAAAATGTCTATCCCTCTATGGATGTTTGTTCCTCTCGAGTGACTATCCGCATTCAGCGAATCATCGGTGGCATGATTCTCCGGCTTGAGTTTGGTGCTTCATGAGAATTCTGCTGCTCCTTCTGCTGGCCAATGCAACCCTGCATGCCGAAGACTGGCCGCAGTGGCTCGGCCCGCAGAGGGACAGTGTGTGGCGCGAAACCGGCATCATGGACACATTTCCCGCAGACGGCCCGCCCGTTCGCTGGCGTGTCAAGATCGGTGGCGGTTACACCGGGCCGGCAGTCGCGAATGGCAAAGTTTATCTCATGGATCGTCAGGTCGCCGAGAAGACAAAAGCCCCAGGAAATGCGTTTGCCCGCGGTGTCATTCCCGGCACTGAACGCGTGCTCTGCCTCAATGCCGTCGATGGAAGCGTGGTCTGGGAACACCGCTACGACTGCACCTATACCATGAGCTACTCCACCGGCCCGCGTTGCACCCCGGTGGTGCGCGATGGCAAAGTGTGGGCACTCGGAGCGGAGGGAAATTTGTTCTGTCTCGACGCCGCGAATGGAAAAGTGCTCTGGTCACGCGATTTCAAAAAAGACTTCAGTGCCAGCACCCCGATGTGGGGGTTTGCCGGTCATCCACTGCTTGATGGTCAACGCCTGATCTGCCTCTGCGGCGGCCCCGGCAGCGTGGCGGTGGCTTTTGACAAAGACAGCGGCCAGGAACTCTGGCGCTCGCTGGATGCACGCGAGCCCGGCTACGCACCACCGACGATGATTGAGGTTGGTGGCACCAAACAACTCATTCTTTGACACCCGCAGGCCGTGAATTCGCTCGATCCAGCCACGGGCAAAGTCTTCTGGTCACACCCCTGGGATGTACGCGCCGGACTCACCGTCGCCACCCCAAGACTGGCAGGTGATCTTCTGCTGCTCAGTTCTTTTTACACCAGTTCAAAGTGCTTCAAGCTCAACGCCCCGAAGCCTGCCGCGACACTGCAATGGGAAGGCAAAAGCTTCAGCGAAAAAAACACCGACACACTGCACAGCCTCATGAGCACGCCCTTCATCGAGAACGGCCACCTCTACGGCGTGTGCAGTTACGGCCAGCTCCGCTGTCTCAAGCTCGAAACCGGCGAGCGACTCTGGGAAACCTTCGCCGCCACCACCGGCGACAAGCCCGTGCGCTGGGCCAACGCGTTCCTGGTCAAGCAGGCCGACCGCTTCTTTCTCGCCAATGAACAGGGCGATCTCATCATCGCCAAACTCACCCCCAAAGGCTACGAAGAACTCAGCCGCACAAGCCTCCTGAAGCCCACCACCACCGATCCACGCCGAGCCGTGGTCTGGTCACACCCCGCCTTCGCCGACCATTGCGTCTTTGCGCGCAACGACGAAGAGATCGTCTGTGTCTCGCTGAAGAAGTGAAGATTTTGTGCATCTCCCTGAACAAGGTTTCAGGCATCCTCGTCTCAATTCCGCCATCCTATGAAAACCGTTCTCTCCCTTCGCCTGAGTGGCCTCGTGCTGCTGGCACTTGCGGGCTGCAAGCCTGAAACCAACACCGCCGCTGATGAAGCCCGGCGCCAGCTTGAAGCCACCCAGGCAACCTACGCGCAGCAGGCTGCCGACATGCAGAGCCGAAGCGAGGATCTGCAAAAGCAGCTCGCTGAACTCCAGCGCAGCATTCAGGACAAGGAGAACGCGGAATTGAAAGCGAAGCTGGATGCCATTTCCGCCGAAAACCAAAAGCTCATGGCCGATGCCGAAGCGGCCCGTCGAAAGAGCGAGCAATTGCGCGAACAGCTTGCCTCCAATTCCGTGATGCCGCCTCCAGTGCCCGTCGCCATGCCATATGTGCCACCCATGGCCCAGTCACCGGTTTCCCAATCATGGAACGATCCCGATGCGGATTACTCAATGTTCTATAACTCGCTCAGTCCCCATGGCCGCTGGCTTCAGGTGGATGGTTATGGTTATGCGTTCCGCCCCAACCTTTCCGAGCGCTCGTCATGGCGTCCTTATGTCGATGGACGCTGGGTATCGACCAATCAAGGCTGGGCTTGGGATTCGCGTGAACCGTTTGGCTGGGCCTGCTACCACTATGGTCGCTGGGTTCGCCTTTCCAGGCAGGGTTGGGTGTGGGTTCCAGGACGTGAATGGGCACCCGCATGGGTATCCTGGCGCTCGGGTGGCAGCCATGTTGGCTGGGCGCCCCTGCCGCCGACCGCCGGCTATGGAAACATCAGTCACGATTGCGATGCGCGCTACGGCCTTGCCCCAAGCAGCTACACCTTCATTCAGGCATCTCATTTCGGCCGGCCCAGTTATGTGAATGCCACCCTGCCAATGAGCAGTGTCACTCAGATTTTCAATCAGACGATCAACGTCACCAACATCGTACAGGTGCGTCAGCAGAACACCAACATCTTCATGCATCGTGGCGGCCCGGCGCTGGACTGGGTGGAGCGGCGCAACGAATCACCCATCGCGCACGCACCAGTGCAGATCGCTCATTCACTTGAGCGTCCCAACGAGTTCCACCCAGGCCACGCCGGAGCCCCCTCATTCATCGCCGCGCCAATGCCCTCCGGCCGTTCCGGTCATCTTCATGAGATCCCAAGGAATGCCGAGCATGTCAGCAAGCCCATCATGACCGATGCCTGGAAGGAAGTGCCATCCGCGCAGCGTGATGCATTGCGCGAAGCCATCACCAGGCAGGCTCGCGGCCCACAGCCACAACCCGTGCTTGCCGCCTCAGCACCTGAAGTTCCCGCGATCACTCCCGCGCCTGAACCCATCCGCGCAACCCCGGCGCAACCCGAAGTGTCTCCTGTCATCCCGGCTCCAAACATGCCCGTCACGCCGGGGCGAATCGCCGGTCATGATCGTGGCAATCAGGAGCCACCCGTGATGCCCAAACTCGAAGTCACCCAGGATGTCGCAAATAAGGCCGCAAGCGCCCGCCTCGATGCGGAACGGAAGACGCAGGAAGCCGAGGAAGCCCGCCAAAAACATCTCGCCGAACAAAAAGTGGCGGAAGCGGCCATGATTGCCCGGCAGCAGGAACTCGCCGGCAAACAGGCGGAAGCGGCAGCCATGCGCGAGCAGTTGGCCGAGCAGGAAAAGAAAGACCTGGCGCTGCGTGACAAAAAGGCCGCCGACATGAGTGAGAAAGAGGCTGCCGAGCTCAAAGAAAAGCAGGCCGCTGAAATGGCCGCCCAACAGCAGGAACTCGCGCGCAAAGAGGCTGAGGCAGTCGCCATGCGCCAGCAACTCGCGGAGCAGGAAAAGAAAAATCAAGCCATGCGCGATGAACAGTCCGCCGCCATGAAACAGCGCGAAGCTGAACTGGAGAAAGCCAAAACAGCCGCCGAAATGGCCGCTCAACAGCAGGAACTCGCCCGGAAGCAGGAGGAAGCCACCGCCATGGCCCAGCGGCAGGAAGCCATCGCAGCTCAGGCCGAGGCCGCCAAACAACAGGAGATGCAGGCAGAAGCTCGCAAACAGGCAGAAATGGAAGCCGACAAAGCCCGTGAATCCGCCATGGCCCAACAGGAGGCCCTGAAAGCCGCTGCTGCAGAAGCCGCCGAACGCCAGCGCGCCGCCCTCATGGAGCAGCAGCAGGAAGCCGCCAGCAAAGCCCAGCAGGAAGCTGCCATGCGCGCCCAACAAGAAGCTCAGCAACGCGCCCAACAGGAAGCCGCCGAGCGCCAGAGGGAAGCCGTGGAACGAGCCCAGCAGGAAGCCGCCATGCGCGCCCAACAAGAAGCTCAACAACGAGCCCAGCAGGAAGCCGCCATGCGCGCCCAACAAGAAGCTCAACAACGAGCCCAGCAGGAAGCCGCCATGCGCGCCCAACAAGAAGCTCAGCAACGCGCCCAGC
>CANJVS010000102.1 GCA_947477755.1 Verrucomicrobiaceae bacterium
AGGGTGATGCGCTTGATGTTAGGCCAGTGTCTGCCCATCTCGACGGCCTGACGCATCAGGTGATAAATGAAGGTTGGCATGCCGATCAGGACATCCGGCTGAATTTTGTCGATCAGCGCGATGTTTCCCTCCGTGCCCATGGCCTTGCCACCGCCGGTGCTGACCATGAAGGCGCCAAAACCCAGGCCCGCATGGTGCGCCTGCCAGAAAGCCAGATGTGGCGCAAAGGGGAAGGCGTTCACGTGACGAAATTCGCGTTGTGAACCTCCGCATTCCATCATTCTGCGACCAGTGATTTCGAGATTGGCCAGATCATGTTTGGTGAAAACAAACGGCACGGGATCCGAGGAACGGCCGGTGGTGCTGGTCATGAGCACCGGACGGAATTCTGTTTCAATCTTCTCGCGCGCAACAGCCCGGCCATGCATGAGCGCATTGAAAATCAAGCCCCACTCGCGGCGAAGCACCGCTTCGTCGGGAGTGAGGATGAACTCGCGCTGCTGCTCACGCGGCACCGTGAGATCGTTTTTCGACGTCAGGGGAACTTTGGACCAGTCTTCCAAACTGGCGATGTCTTCCGGATGCACATCGTGCTCCGCAAAGAGCCTCTGATAGTGCATGCTGAAGGGCAGCACCCGGTCTCTGAGGTAGGTGCGCAGGCGGTGCAGTTGCCAGTCGTGCCAGACTTCAGGCGGCGTGGCGTCCCACACCGGAGTGTTGGACAGGAGTTTCATGATTCATTGGGGTTGAGTTGGAAAACAGGTCTCGAATGGCGGGAAGGGCAGCCTCGGCAGCGGCACGCCCCGATTCGATGTAGCGCTCGTAGTTTTCGAAATCGAACCAGGTGCTGCCGCAATGGAAGGGGTGAATGAGGATGTCCGCACTGCGCGCCTCTTTTTCCATGAGCTGAACCTGCGCGCACATCAGGGCGCGACGGAAGATGTCCAGCACGTTGCCATCGGCCAAAAGGTTGACGGGATGGATCAGGCGGAAGAAAAGGCTGGAACGTTTTTTGAATGGCTACATGCCTTGCCGTCACAGCTGAGGGTGTCTTCATTGGTGGGCAGCACGTTGATGGCAATCACGGCATCAAGTTCGAAACGCTCGCGCAGGATGCTGATGGGCAGGGGATCGGCAGCCCCGCCGTCGGTGTATCGGCGTCCGCCGACAACCACGGGCGCGCAGACACCGGGAATGGCGGCGCTGGCATGCACGGCCTGCGCCACTGAGCCGCGATCAAAAACATGCGCCTGCATGGTGTCCAGATCCGTCGCAACCACGAGGAAAGGCAGCTTGAGTTCTTCAAAAGTACAAGAACCCAGTGTGCGCTCCAGGTGCCGGCGGATTTTATCACCCCTGATCAAACCCGCGCTCGGCGGGAAAATGGGATCCATGAGCTTCAACAGTGCTTTGAGGTTCCGAATCTCCCCGGCCAGTTCAACCAATTTTGCGGTATCGAGGCCTGCGGCAAAGAGCGAGCCGACATAGGCACCCATGCTTGTGCCTGCCACAGCGCAGATGGGGATCTTTTGTTCTTCCAGGATCTGAAGGACGCCCACATGCGCCAGGCCTCGTGCACCTCCTCCCGAGAGGACCAGCCCAATCCTTGGCACGGCATGCAACATTGCTGGGAACCCGTCACCACCTTCTGCAAGGCCGTTTGTCGCACGCATGAGTCCTGCACCATGCGGGTGTGGAATCGTGGTATTCATGGCGTGACCTCCTTGTCTTGTTTCGACAGGGGAGCCACGGGTGTTTGTTCAAACAATAGTTAGGAGGTCAGCGCGAACTTTCTCCGTGAGCTCCCGATGTCGGAAGGAGCCTGCACTTCAATCAAGTCTAGCCTCCGAGCCGGAATCCCTTGGAACGCTTGATCTTGCCGCCGGGCATCATGCCTTTGGGCATTTGGGGCATACCGCCCATCATTCCGCCCATGCCTTTGCCACCGAAAAGACCGCCCGCCATTTGAGACATGGCGCCTTTGTTGGACATCAGGCCTTTCATCATGTCAAACTGCTTGAGCAGTTGATTGATCTCCATCACCGGACGGCCACAGCCACCTGAAATGCGCTTGCGGCGGCTGCCGTTGAGGACGCTGGGGTTGCTGCGCTCCTTGGGTGTCATGGAAAGAATGATCGCCTCCACGTGCTTCATTCGCTTGTCATCCACGCCGGGCATGTTTTTGATTTTGCCCATGCCGGGAATCATGCCAAGCAGGCCTTCGAGCGGGCCGAGCTTCTTCATGAAGCGGAGTTGGTTAAGCATGTCAGTGAGGTCGAACTTGTTCTGCTCCATGCGGCGCATCATGCCCATGGCTTCTTTTTCATCGATCTCCTGCGCTGCTTTCTCAACCAGGCTTACCACATCGCCCATGCCCAGGATGCGCTGGGCCATGCGGTCAGGGTGGAAGACTTCAAGCTGATCCACTTTTTCACCCGTGCCGAGAAATTTCACCGGACAGCCGGTGACCTGGCGCATGGAAAGCAGCGCGCCACCACGAGCATCGCCATCGAGCTTGGTCATGATCAAGCCGGTGATGGTCACCGTCTCATGGAATTTGGTGGCGACGCTGACGGCCTGCTGTCCCGTGGCGGCATCCGCGACCAGCAGGGTTTCGCGCGGCTGCACGAGATCGCGCACCTGCTTGAGCTCGCTCAGAAGAGCGTCATCGACCTCCTGACGACCGGCGGTATCAAAGATGGCGACACCGCTGCCTTGCTGCTCCAGCCAAACCAGCGCGGCCTTGGTGGCCTTGACGACATCGGTTTCACCCGCCTGCGGCACACAAACCGGTACGCCGAGTTGCTGGCCGAGCACTTGAAGCTGTGTGACCGCAGCAGGGCGGTAAAGGTCGAGAGCGATGAGCAGGGGACGCTTGCCCTGTTTCTTCAGCCAGTTGGCGAGCTTGGCCGACGTGGTGGTTTTACCCGCGCCATTCAGACCGACCATGAGGATGCGCTGTGGCGGGCTCAGATCCAGATCGGTGGCTCCACCGCCGAGAATCTTCGCCAGTTCGTCGTTGAAGATTTTCACGATCTGCTGACCGGGGCTCACG
Organism: Verrucomicrobiaceae bacterium; assembly: GCA_947477755.1. Taxonomy (GTDB): domain Bacteria; phylum Verrucomicrobiota; class Verrucomicrobiia; order Verrucomicrobiales; family Verrucomicrobiaceae; genus Prosthecobacter. The sequence continues at coordinate 3,056 of CANJVS010000102.1, forward strand.
TTTTTGAGCACCTCTTCGCCCAGCGCACGTTCCTTGATCGCTTCGATCAGATCCTTGGCCACTTTGAAATCCACATCCGCCTCCAGCAACGCCAGCCGGATTTCCCGCATGGCGTCGGCCACATTGGATTCGCTGATTTTGCCCAGGCCGCGCAGCTTGCGGAAGGTTTCTTCGAGTTTGTCGGTGAGAAGGGAGAACATGAGAAAAGGTGGTTAGTAGTGAGTGCTGATGAATCAGTCTGCAAGCGTGAGAAGCGTTCAGACCGGCGGGCAGAAGTTCATCAGCTCGATCTCGAATGCGTGTTTCTTTTCCGGCTGAACTTCGACGACGGTGATGCTGCCGTACTCAATGTTAAAATGTGCCATGTGTCTGAGCGGTTGGCCGAGCATGAGGGCCAGAATCACGCGGATGATGCCGCCGTGACAAAAGACGGCGACGCTTCGGTGCGGGTTGTCGTGAAGGATTTTCAACAGGGCGGGCTGCACGCGGTGCTCCAACTCGGCCGCCGATTCGCCATTTGGGATGCCTTTGTCCTCAATGATTTCCAGCCAGTCAAAGGCGCTGACGCCGAAGTGCTCCTGCACGCCGTCCCAGCGATAGCCGGTCCAGTCGCCAAAATCGACCTCACGCAGGCTGGGGATGATTGTTGGTTTGAGGTCACGCTGCTCGGCGAGCGGGGTGAGCGTCTGCTGCACGCGCAGCATGGGGCTGGCGTAGATGGCGTCAATTTTGGCGTCGGCCAGCCAGTCTGCAATGGCCTTCGCGTGCTTCATTCCGAGAGGTGACAGGCCCATGTCGATGCGGCTGCCGCCGAAGATCTTATGATAGCGCTCTTCAACCTCACCATGACGGATGAGATAAAGCTGGGTGGGATGATTCGGGAGGTGGGATTTCAAAGCGGCTTTTAATGGCCCATGGAAGCCGCCGCGGCAAGTCTGCACACGCTCCGGCGGGCGCGGCTAAGCGAGTTCCACCACAATGGCGGTGCAGTTGTCGCGCCCGGATTCGGCGACGGCTTGCTCGACGATTTTGAGGGCCTTGGGTTTGTCTGGGGACGGTGTGGTGACATGTTCCAGCAGTCGCGCGTCCCAGAGGCCATCCACCACGCCGTCGCTGCAGAGCAGGAAACGGTCACCGGCATGGCAACTCACGGCGCCGATGTGCGGAGTCACTGAACGGCGGCCGGCGCCGAGAACCTGGTTGAGAATGTTCTTCGTCGGGTGGCTGCGCGCCTCGCGCTCGTTGAGTTGGCCATTCCGCCTCAGCCAGCCAACGTGGCTGTGATCGTTAGTGACCTGGGTGATACCACCGCTGGCGGGCAGGTAGTAGATGCGACTGTCGCCAACGTGGACAAAGTGCATCCAGCCGGGAGAAAAGCACGCGAGGCTGAGGGTGGCGCCCATGCCGGTGCATTCACTGTAGCTGCTGCCCAGACGGTTCAGTTCGGCGTGCACATGCAGGCAAATCTCCTCCAGCACATCGCCAAAGCCCGCACCGAGTCCCTGCGCGGCAAGTTTGTAGGCGCGCGGCATGAGCCGGGTGATTTTTTCGACCGCCGTTTTGCTGGCAAATTCGCCTGATTTTGCGCCTCCCATGCCATCGCTCACTGCAAAAACGAAATCGCCCTGGGCCAATGATGATTCGCCGATTTTGCCAAGATAGCGCACCTCGTTGGCATCGTAAGTTAGGGCCAGAAAGGCATCCTCGTTGTTTTTGCGAATGCGACCGACATGCGTCATGCCGGACCAGGAGAGGTTCAGCGGAGGAGCGGGATCGGTGGAGTCTGGGGCGGGTGTCACAGGAAAGAGGGCAGCCTGGCGCAAAAAGAGGCGGTGAGGCAAGCCTGCGCTTTCTCTCACTGCCTCTTTGGCAAACGGGGTTGCTGGATCGACTAGGTCGTTTCCAGGCCGCGAGCCATCACCACCTTGCCGGTGCGCACGGTTTCGACGATCTCGAATTTGCTGAGCAGGCGGACGGATGCGTCCAGTTTGTCGGTGTTGCCGCTGATCATGACGATGAGACTGTCTTCCTGAAGATCGACGGTCTTGCCGTTGTAGTGCTCGACGATTTGCAGCACTTCGGTGCGCTGGGCTGGATTGGCGGCGACTTTGATCAGCACGAGTTCTTTGGACACGGCGTCGCTGTCGGTGTGTTCGGTGCAGTGCATGACGTCGATCAGCTTGTTCACCTGCATGATGATCTGGTGCAGGCCTTCGGGATGGCCGCTGATGCCGATGGTCATGCGGCTGAAGCGTGGATCACGCGTCTGGGAGACAACGAGTGATTCGATGTTGAACCCGCGACGGCTGAACACGGCGCAAATGCGGCCGAGGACGCCGGGTTGGTTGTTCACCATGACGCTGAGGGTGTGGATGTTGATGATGTCAGCCTGTGCGGAGGGCTTTTTATCTGTGGTGGCAGGGATGCGTTCGCTCATGATGTTAGGTGTGTAGAGTGGTTAGTTTTTAGTGCTTAACTTAAAGAGATCAGGCTGCGGGTCGGAAGATTTGGCGCGAACCACGGTTGGTTTGACGCGTTTCTTTTTCGGCGCTGCGGTTGGTGGATTTGACAGACGTTTTTCCGCGATCTGGATGTAGTTGGAATCGCGCTCGATGCCAAGCCATCGCCTGTTCAGGCGTTTGGCGGAGGCGGCTGTGGTGCCTGAACCGAGAAAGGGATCAATCACGAGATCACCCTCGTCGGTCGAGCAGAGGATGAATTTATCGATAAGGTCGATGGGCTTCTGGCTCGGGTGTCCGCATTTTTCTTTCGAGGAACCTTTGAGACTTGAGACTCTGAGGATGTTGGTGGCGAACTTTCCTTTCTCCAAATGGGAGCGGCGCGCTTTCATGTCCTTGTAGCGACTGTCGCTCATGTAGGCATGGATGGTCTTGGAATCGTAGGGGATGCGGACCGCATCCTTGTTAAACTTGGCGTGCTCACCCTTGCGCAAAACGAGCACCATCTCGTACTGCGGTGTGAAGCTGTCGCGGCGCTCATTGTAGCCCACGGCACGATCCCAGATGATGAGGTCGTGAAATTGATGTTGGAGGGTGAGCCGTGACATGAGGTGGATGAAAGTGTGCTCGCGCTTTCCTAGTTGCCCAAAGATGAAGCAGAGGCCGTCGGCGCGCAGGACACGCATGGATTCAGCGACCCACGCATCGCACCAGGCGAGGTAGTCGGCGGCTGTTTTCCATTGTGTGTCCCAGGCTTCATTTTCGAGAACGTTGAAGTAAGGCGGATCGGCGATGATGGCTTGAGCGACAGCGTCGGGGAGTTTGATGAGCTCCGCGAGAGTGTCGCCTTGGATGATTTGGTTGAGTTTCATCGCCATCATCAAGCAGGGGAAGCCCAGGCTCTAAAGCCGGGCTGCGGCTGCTAGGTCGAACCGGTGGGTTTTTCCATCTTATGCTTCGGTGCTTCGATGATCATGTCTTCGAGCGCGGCTCCCGGCGGGATCATGGGGAAGACGTTTTCATACTTGATGCACTCGGCTTCGATGATGCAGGGGCCATCGTTGTAATCGAGAGCCTGTTGAAGCACTCTCTCCACGTCAGCCGGGCGGCGGATGTGGAAGCCTTTGATGCCGTAGGCTTCACCCAGCTTCACGAAGTCAGGGTTGCCGAGCAGATCCACGCCGCTTTCACGGTTGTCGAAGAAGAGTTCCTGCCATTGGCGCACCATGCCGAGGTAGCTGTTATTGAGGATGAGGATCTTGATCGGCAGCTTGTGGATGGCGGCTGTGGCGAGTTCAAAGAGGGTCATCTGGAAGCCGCCGTCGCCGGAGATGGACACCACCAGCTTACCGGGGCAGGCGAGCTGGGCGCCAATGGCCGCAGGGAAACCAAAGCCCATGGTGCCAGCGCCGCCGGAACTGATCCAGTGGTAGCTGCTGTCGTTCTTGTAGAATTGCGCAGCCCACATCTGATGCTGGCCCACGTCGGTCGTCACGATCGCCTTGCCCTTGGTCAAGTTGTACAGCTCGTCGATGACCTGCTGCATGCGCAGGCCTCCCTGCTTCTTGTAGGTGAGGGGGAACTTCTTTTTGTAGCCGTCGAGCGTGGCCAGCCAGTCTTCGGTCGGAAGTTTTTCGATCAGTGGCAGGAGGTCGCTGAGAGCAGCTTTCGCATCGCCTTTGATCATCACGTCCACTTTGATCATCTTGTTAAACTCAGCCGCGTCGATGTCGATGTGGATGAGCTTGGCATTGCGGCCAAACATGTTCGGCTTGCCGATGATGCGGTCATCAAAGCGGGAACCGACATTGAAGATGAGGTCAGCTTCGCAGATGGCCTTGTTGGCGTAAGCGGTCCCGTGCATGCCGATCATGCCGAGGGAGAGCGCGTGCGTTTCCGGAAACACGCCCTTGCCGAGCAGGGTGGTCGTCACCGGGCAGCCGAGGGTTTCGGCCAGCATGAGGAGTTCCTTGTCGGCACGGGCGATCATGGCGCCCTGACCGGCGAGGATGATTGGCCGCTTGGCACCTGCGATCAGACGTGCAGCTTCCTTGATGGCGGTCTGGTCGATCTTGAAAGCCTCTTCGGGATGATAGCCCGGGAGGTCCATTGACTCGTCAAAGTTGCCGGTGAACGGAGCTTGGCTCTTGTCTTTCGGGATGTCGATCAACACCGGACCTGGACGGCCCGTCGTGGCGATGTGGTATGCTTCGCGTGCGATGCGGGGAAGGGAATTGGTCTCTTTGATGAGATAGTTGTGTTTAACAACAGGGGCCGTGATGTTGAAAATGTCCGCTTCTTGGAAAGCGTCTTTGCCCAGCATCCAGCTCACGGTTTGGCCGCAAAGCACGATCATTGGCACGCTGTCCATCATGGCCGTCATCAGGCCGGTGATGGTATTGCCGGCACCGGGGCCGGAAGTCACCAGCACCACG
>CANJVS010000103.1 GCA_947477755.1 Verrucomicrobiaceae bacterium
ACGAGGGCGTCGTTCAGGCAGGTCTGGACTTTGGCAAAGTCGATGATTTCTCCTTTGCGCACACCGCGTGAAGGCGCTGTGCCGACGCCAAGAATCTTGATCGTGCCGTCGCGTTTCGCTTCGCCAACGACGACGCAAATCTTGCTCGTGCCGATTTCTAATCCTGCGTAGATGGTGTTCTTCGCCATGGTGCTTTATCGAACAGTGGTTTTAACTTTGGTGGGTGAATTTAGGGAGGCGGTGACGGGGTCACCCAGAAGTCCTTTCAGGTTGGGAGCGTCACGGAAAGTGACAGGCACATTCTGCTTCACGAGAAGGTTCAGCGTGGCGATGCGCCATTGACGGTGCTGCGCCTCAAGCCGGATGCGATCCAAGCGGGCGAACTGCTCCTGCAGATCATCCACACCAAAAGTGATCAGTGACGCATCGGCAAAGCTGGCGGTCATCTCGTACGGTTTCTGAATGTCGATGGCGAGCAGTTCTGTATCGCCCTGTTCCAGGCGCTCCTGGCAATGCTTCAGCAGAGTCAGCGCGGACTTCACCTGCAGATCGGAAACTGTCATGCCCGGGAGGCTTTGCGTCAGTGCCTCATAGCGGATGACCGGCAGCGCCTGATAGGCCGGTGTCAGCACCTCACAGGGAAAAGTCACGCCCTCACTGTCGATGAAATGGCCCACATCAGGCCTGCCAGAGATCATACCCAGCCTGGTGCATTCCAGCCAGGCGACGGGCTGGCGCTGCTTCACCTCCAAGGCCAGTTTGCCCTCATAGTCGCGGGTGATTTTGACGGCGCTCACCTGAGGCAGGCGCAGCAGCCGATCCTGAATCTCACGCATGTTCACCGTGAGCAGATTTGTGCCGGTGGTCAGAGCGCTGGTGCGGACGATTTTTTGCGCGGTGAGAGATCCCTCCGTTCGCACGACCACCTGTTTCAGGCTGAACTTCGGGTTGTTCAGGAACGATTCCCGCATGGTGATCTTCAGCAGCACCGCCAGGCAGATCAGGACGATGATGGCGGTGGCCCATTTGAACCCGCGACGCTTCATCTCCACCTTCTCCATTTCGCGAATTTTCGGCGACTCCACCTTCAAATCCACCTCAAGCCTTACCCCGCCAACCTTCCTTGGCTTTCTGGCCGGAGCCCTGATAGCTTTGGGTTTGAGTGCAGAGGTTGGAGCGCGCACGGGCATTATCTAAAGGAGGTTGACGATCAACCAAGCAACTTAGTTGATCATTAATACCTCTTAAATACCTGATTCCATCTCTGAACGCCATATTTTTTGTGAAAAAAAATGGCGTTCCTAACCTGGACGGAGCCGCGCAGCCTCCTACCGCATCATCTCCAAGCGCTTCTTGAGCAGGTCTTTCTGGCTGGTACCGGCGAGCTTGGACTGAGTGTCATCAATCCACTTTTGCTCCATGGCGTTCTTGGTCGGACGATCGACTTCGTAATAGACACCAAATTTTCCGGGTGATGGCAGATCAGCAAGCTTGAAGGCGGCGACGTCATCCTTCACATCGTGCTGGGTTTCATCAATGATGTCATAGACGCCACCTTTCCGGGGCGTGCTGTCATCGAAGCTGCCTTCATAGAACATGACGCACTCGCTCAGGCACTCGACCACACTGAAGCCGTCATGTTTGATGGCGCGCTCAAAGGTATCGACCATGTGCTTCACCTGCGCGGCGTGGGTGCGGGCGATGAAGGTGGCGCCACTGGCGAGGAGCTGCTTCATCGGATTGATCGGGCGGTCAATGCTGCCGATCGGGTCGGTCTTGGATTTAAAGCCCTGCGGACTCGTCGGACTGGTCTGCTTTTTGGTCAGGCCGTAGACGTAGTTGTCCATGATCACATAGGTGAGCTTGATGTTTTTACGCGCAGCGTGGTTCAGGTGATTGCCGCCGATGGAGAAACCATCGCCATCACCGCCGAAGACGAACACATGAACATCCGGACGGCTCAGGGAAACGCCCGTGGCCAGTGGCAGCGCGCGGCCATGGATGAAATGAATCCCGTGGGTGTTCATGAAATACGGGAAGCGCGAGGAGCAGCCGATACCGGCGACGCAGACGATCTTCTCGTGAGGGTACTGCAGTTTTTCGAGCACCTTGTAGAAGGCGGCCAGAACGGCGAAATCGCCGCAGCCGGGGCACCAGGTCGGGTGATCGGCGGTGAGGATCTTCTTGGTGAGTTTCTCCTCGGCTCCCGGCGCGGCGGGAGTGCTAAGCTGGGTTGGAGCGGCGGCAGGGGAGGCTTCCAGAGTGGGGGTGGACATGAGATGGGCGGGTTTAAAAGTTGGGTGAATAAGCGGTGCCGTGGATCACTTGGCGGTCATGATTTTTTCCACACCCGTGACGATCTCGCGAATGCGGAAAGTCAGACCGTCTGTCTTGCAGATGGACTGAATCTTTGGCTCAGCATAGGCGGCACGCAGAATCGTGGCGAGCTGACCATAACCGTACATGCCGCTGTCGTTGAGTTCGACGACGGACACGTGCTTGAACTTCGCCCACAGGCGATCCAGATGCGCAGGCATCGGGTGCAGGTGGCGCAGATGCGCGGCACCGACTTTGTGGCCTTCCGCACGCAGGCGGTTCACGCTTTCCTTGATCGGGCCAAAGGTGCTACCCCAGCCGATGAGCAGAATGTCGCCTTCCTGATCGCCGTAGATTTCCGGAAGCGGCAGTTTGTTGCTCAGCGCCACCAGCTTGTTACGGCGCTTGTCCGTCATCTTCTGGTGCATCTTCGGGTTACCGCTCGGGTGGCCCCATTCATCATGCTCCAGGCCGGTGACGTGCGGATACTTGCCGGCAATTTTTGTTCCGGGAGGCGCATGGCGGGTGACACTGTCCAGCGGGTAGGGTTTGAAATTCTCACCGCGGTCTGAAAGGTCGAGCGTTGGCTCCACCCAGTGCTTGTCGAGATCGGGTTCCGTGAAGGCCTCAATGCGGCTGCTCAGCGCCTGGTCACTCAGGATGATGACCGGGCAGGAGTATTCACGCGCCAGTTTGCAGGCCTCCAGGGCAATGTAGAAACAGTCTTCCACATCCCTCGGCGCGAGCACGATGCGCGGGCAGTCGCCATGGCTGCCGTAAATGGCCTGCATCAGGTCGCTTTGTTCCACACTTGTGGGGAGGCCGGTCGAGGGGCCGCCGCGCTGGACATTGATCACGATGAGCGGGATCTCGGCCATGCTTGCGTAACTCAGCGCCTCCATCTTCAGGCTCAGACCGGGTCCCGCGCTGCCCGTCACCGCAAGGTGGCCGGCGAACGCGGCACCAATGGTCATCGACACCGCAGACAGTTCATCCTCCGCCTGCACATAAAGGCCGCCGTATCTCGGCAGCTCGCTGCGCAGTATTTCCATGATGCTCGACCATGGCGTGATCGGGTAGGCCGATCCGTAGCGCACGCCTGCGGCGATCAGACCCATGGACATGATGGTGTTTCCATCCGTGCTGATGCGGTGCGGATCTTTGTGCTCACCCTCCTCAAAGTTGAACGTCGTGATATCGCCAATCGGGTAGGCAAAGCCGGCGTCAAAGGCCAGCAGCGCGTTGCGCAGCACGCTCTCGTCCTTCTTGCCAAACTGACGGCTGAGAATGCCAACGATCTTTTCCTTGTCGAGCTGGAACACCGCGCAGAGCAGGCCGAGCACGAAGATGTTCTTGCCGCGATCCCTCGCACTGCCGCCGACAGCCTCGACCGTGGCTGCCGTGAACGGGATGCCGATGTGATGAATGCCACGATCATTCTTCACTTCCGTCACTTCGCCGCTGTCGTAAAAGCAGATGCCGCCGTCACGCAGCGCGCTGAGGTGGTCATTGTAGCTATGCTGGTAAAAGGCCACCAGCACATCGCTTTCATCACCGGCGTCGAGCACCTCGCCGGAGCCGAGGTGAAGCTGAAAGATGGAGGGCCCGCCGCTGATGGTGGACGGGATGGTCATGTAAGTGACCACATCCTGCTGCGTGCGGCCCGCGAGCCGGGCAAGGATGCCGCCGATGGATTGAATGCCGTCTTGTGAGTTGCCGGCGAGACGTATGACGGCATTGCGGAGAGTCGTCGGTGAGGACGCCGAGGGAGATGTGGCTGTGGACATATCTTGGGTTGGGGAACTAACAAACGTCGGTGGTGGGCCGACTTTTCGACTGGAAAAGCGGATGCTGCGACAAGCCCCCCCCTAACGTCAAGCCATCAACAGCGATTTTCTAAACCTCCTTTGTTGCGGTCATTGACCCATCCCCGGAAGGCAGCCAGCCCTGATGGCGTTTAGTGAGCAACCAGCCATGAAACTCACCCTCTCTCTCACGCTCCTCTTTTCCAGCATCGCCCTAGCCGCCGACTGGCCCATGTGGCGCGGACCTCTGGGCGATGGCACCACTGCTGAGTCCGGCCTTCCGGAGAAGTGGAGCCAGACCGAAAACGTCATTTGGAAAACAGAACTCCCGGATCGTGGCAACTCCACCCCGGTGGTCTGGGGTGACAAAGTCTTCGTCACCCAGGCCATCGAAAAGACCGGACGCCGCCTGCTGCTCTGCTTCGATCGCAAAACCGGCAGGCAACTCTGGGAGGCTGGAACCACCTATCGGGAGCCCGAACTCACTCACGGCACCAACCCCTACTGCGCCGCCTCTCCCGCCACGGATGGCAAACACATTGTCGTCTTCTTTGCCAGCGCCGGTGTCTATTGTTATGACTTCGAGGGCAAGGAAATCTGGAAACGCACCGACCTCGGCAAACAGCATCACATCTGGGGGAACGGCACGTCCCCCGTCATTGCCGGTGATCGCGCGTTCCTGAATTTTGGCCCCGGTGAAAAAACGACCCTGTACGCCTTCGACCTGAAAACCGGCAAAACCCTCTGGCAGCATGACGAGCCCGGCGGAGCCTCCGGAGAAGGCGCTGATAAAAAATGGCTCGGCTCCTGGGCCGACCCGATCTTCCGCCAGGTCGGCAGCCGTCATGAACTCATTCTTAGTTATCCCGGCCGCGTTGCCGCCTTTGATCCCGTGGCTGGCCGGGAATTCTGGACCTGCTCGGGCCTCAATCCCCTTGTCTACAACTCACCGCTCATGACCTCCGACAACATCGTCGTCGCCTTTGGCGGCTATGGCGGCATGGGCCTCGCCGTGAAGGCTGGCGGCAGCGGTGATGTCACCGCGAAGCGTCTCTGGCACCTGCCCAAAGTCAGCCAGCGCATCGGCAGCGGCGTCATCCATGACGGCCATCACTACATCCTGAGCGATGGCGGTATCGCCGAGTGCCGCGATCTGAAAACCGGTGAAATGGTCTACACCGAGCGGCTCAAAGGTCCCGGACCAAGCAGCCAAAACTGGTCCTCACTCGTTCTCAGTGCCGACGGCAAATGCTACGCCGTCAACCAGGGTGGCGACTGCTTCGTCTTCAAAGCCAGCCCCACCTTTGAATTGATCTCCACCAACAGCCTCGGTGAAAAAATCATCGGCTCCATCGCCGTCAGCAACGGTCAGCTCTTCATCCGCGGTTACAAGCACCTGTGGTGCATCGGCAAGAAATAGCCCGCCACTGCGGCATGAAAAAGCCGACACCGCCAGCGGGGCAGTGTCGGCACTGAAAGCGCTGCTGATTACATCTTCGGCTTGGTGATCATCTCAAAGTTGTCGCTGCGGAAGGGAGTCACCGGCAAACCATCTTTGCTGAAGAGATTGCAGACCGGGTTGTCTGACCATGCGTAACGCACGGCGACAGGCTTGGCGACGCCGGCTGCGCTGACTTCGAGCTTGTCATTGCCGATGATCTTCGCCGTGGCCCAGACCCACTTTTTGTCCTCACCACAGATGGCGACACCTTTGACGTCATTCACATCGACCGTCCGCAGACTGCCACCAAAGGTGTCGAGCGTGACCACGGCTTTGTTGCCGGTGATCTCAATGCCTTTGAACTCGGGACTGCGATACGGAAGCTTCACGCCGTAGTCCTTGGCCAGAGCCCAGCGGGCAAGGCGCTCGGCCACGTCACGCTTGTTCTTCGGGTGGATGTCGTTGGCTTCGCCAATGTCGATGATGACCGCCTGCCCGCCGTTCTTGATGGCGCTCTGCGTCTTGGTCTGGCTTTCGCGCAGTTCGGCCCAGTTGCTGTCGCCGGGCTGCGCCGACTCGGCCATGAAGTCCGCGAGCTGCACCCAGTAGAAAGGGAAATCTCCCTGCTGCCATTCGCTGCGCCAATGCGTGATCATGAGCGGGAAGAGGCTGGCATATTCATAAGCGCGGCTTGCGTTGCTTTCACCCTGATACCAGATCGCCCCCTTGATGCCATAACCAATGGTTGGGAGAAGGACACCGTTGTAGATGTTGCCCGGGCGGGCGTTGCCGCGGAGCCAGCCATCGGGAGCTTGTGGAGCGCGCACGGCGAAGGGCTTGCCGGCCTTTTTGGCGTCGTCTGCCTGCTTCTTCCATGCGGCAAGCGCGGCCTCATACTTCGTTTTGGCTTCCGGTGATTGCAGATTGGCCTCGTTCTTTTTGGTGTTTTCCATCAGCAGTTTAAAGCGCGGATCTTTCTCCAGCACATCCCGGCGCACCCAGGCTTCAGCCGCGCTACCGCCCCAAGCATTGTTGATTAAACCGACCGGCACGTCGAGCATCTGATGCAGCACACGGCCATAGAAATAGCCGACAGCGCTGAAACCGCCCACCGTCTGCGGTGAACACTCGACCCAAGCGCCTTTGAAATCCTGCTGCGGTTCCTGGGTGCCAACCTGTGGCACGGAGATGAGGCGGATGTTCGGAAACTTTGCCGTGGCAATTTCCAAATCCGCATCCCAGGAGCTTTGCACGCTCATCTGCATGTTCGACTGCCCGGAGCAGATCCAAACTTCACCCACGAGCACATTCTTGAGCACCATGGAACTGGTGCCCTTGATGCTCATGGTGACCGGTTTGGCGTTCGCAGGCACAGCGTCGAGCTTGACCGTCCATTTGCCATCGGCACCCGTCTTGGCGTTCTTGGTTTGTCCGGCAAATTTCACCGTGATCTCTGATCCCGGCGTGTCCCAGCCCCAGATCGGATTTACCTGCTTTTGCTGCAGGATCATGTTGTCGCCAATGATGGCGGGAAGCTTGAGTTCTGCTTGAGCGGCGAGGCTCAAAGCAGCGAGCAATGTGGTGAATGCAAAAGTGCGCATGGTTTGTGTGGGAGCGAAAGAACGCTTCAACCCCGCCACTTCCTTCGCTCTCTTCCAAGATCTTCCCCGGCCTGAAAACATTGACGCATCCATGATGGCGTCAGCCACAGATCATTCCGCAATGATTCCACGAAATGGAATCAGGTTAAGCCTTGTTATTCCACGTGCTTTGCACGCGGTTCGCGGGCCACGGTGTCTGCGGCGCCGGCGCTGGTGACGAAGGGGCCATCGGCCATGGGTGCGACCCCGGTGAAGGCGACGTCGGGCATCTCGCTGGGCTTGCCGGCGAGAGGGAAATCTTTGCGCAGCGGGAAGTAGGGATAGCCTTCCCACATGAGGATGCGGCGCAGGTCGGGATGACCGGAAAACTTAATGCCCATCATGTCCCAGATCTCGCGCTCATGCCAGTTGGCGGTGGGCCAGATGTCGGAAACCGTGGGCACATCTTCACCGTCCGGGATCTTGGCTTTGATGCGCAGGCTCTGGAGGTGGCCGTAACCATAAAGTTCATAGACCATCTCAAAGCGCGGCTCCTCACCCAGATGATCGAGGCTGGAGATGTCCATGAGGTAATCAAAGGCCATCTCGTCGCGGCAGTATTTCAACATCGGCCTGGCAGTGGCCAGGGTGACATTGAGCGTGTGCTCACCGCGAAACTCGACGGTGCTGAGCACGGCTTCTCCAAACTTTTCCTTCAGGGCGGTGACCATCTGCGCGGCATTCATGATTTTGAGATCGATGACTGGTTATTCTTCAACTCAGGAAAGCTCTTCGA
>CANJVS010000104.1 GCA_947477755.1 Verrucomicrobiaceae bacterium
ACCCTCGAAGAACGCGCCCAGATGTCAGACATCGAGCGCCTGCGCCACTCCTGTGCCCATGTCATGGCCACGGCGATTTTGCGCATTTGGCCCGACGCCCAGTTTGCCTACGGGCCTCCGATCGAAAATGGTTTCTACTACGACTTCCAGATGAAGCACCGCGTCACGCCGGATGATTTTGAGAAGATCGAGGCGGAGATGAAGAAGATATCCAAAGAGAATCAGAAATTTGAATGGAAGGGCATCAGCCGTGAAGATGCCAAGGCAATGGCTGAAAGCGGCCGTCTTGGCGGCCTTAGCGAGCGACCTGGCAACCCGAGCGTGTTCAAGCTGGACCTCATCGACAAAATTCCCGAGGGCGAGCAGATCTCCTGTTTCCAGAATGGAGATTTCATCGACCTCTGCGCCGGACCTCATGTGGGCTACAGCGGCAAGTGCAAGAACGTGAAGCTCACCTCAGTGTCGTCATCCTTTTACATGGGCGATGACACCAAGCCGCAGCTCCAGCGCCTCTACGGGACTGCCTTTGAGTCCAGGGAAGAACTTGAAGCCTATTTTGTTCGGCTCGAAGAGGCCAAGAAACGCGATCACCGTCGTCTGGGCAAAGAGTTGAAACTCTTCCATATCGACGAGGACGTGGGCCAGGGCCTGATTTTGTGGACACCGAATGGTGCCGTGCTGCGTCAGGAATTGCAAAGTTTCATCAGCGAGGAGTTGCGCAAGCAGGGCTATCATCAGGTGTTCACGCCTCACATCGGCAAGCTGGCGTTGTACAAAACCAGCGGTCACTTCCCCTATTACAAAGAGAGCCAGTTCCCGGCCATCATCGAGCCGGATGCACTGCAGCAGATCGCTCACGAAGGCTGTGGTTGTGCAGAAATGACCGCGCGTCTCGATGCTGTTTCAGCTCAGTTTGCCAATCAGCTTAACGAACGCACCGGGCGTGAAGTCATTGGCCAGGACCGCATCATGGATCCCGAGAAACTGCTCGACGGTTTCCTGCTGAAACCGATGAACTGCCCACATCACATCAAGATCTTCGGCAGTCAGCCGCGCAGTTACCGTGATCTTCCCGTGCGCCTTGCCGAGTTCGGCACGGTGTATCGCTGGGAGCAGAGCGGTGAGTTGAACGGACTCACCCGAGTGCGTGGCTTCACTCAAGATGATGCGCATCTCTTCTGCACTGAGGATCAAGTCGCTGCGGAAGTTCTAGGCTGTCTATCACTCGTGAAGATTGTGCTGACCACGCTTGGTATGACCGACTACCGCGTCCGCGTCGGGCTGCGAGATGCCGACAGCAGCAAGTTCACCGGCAATCCCGAGCAGTGGGACAAGGCCGAAGATGCCTGCCGCAAAGCCGCCGCCACACTCGGCGTGCCCTTTACCGAAGAGCCGGGCGAGGCCGCCTTCTACGGGCCCAAAATCGACTTCGTCATCAAGGATGTCATCGGTCGCGAATGGCAACTTGGCACCGTGCAGGTTGATTACGTCCTGCCAGTGCGCTTTGATCTCAGCTATGTCGGTGCGGACAACAAACCGCATCGCCCGGTGATGATCCACCGTGCGCCCTTTGGCAGCATGGAGCGGTTCTGCGGTGTGCTCATTGAGCACTTTGCCGGTCACTTCCCGACCTGGCTCGCGCCTGAGCAGATCCGCATCCTCACCATCAGTGAGAAGGTGGATGCCTTTGCCGACGAAATCTTTGCTCAACTCAAAACCGCAGGTCTGCGCGTGACGCTGAATAATGATGCCGACAAGATCGGTGCCAAAATCCGCAACGCCCAGCTCGACAAGGTTCCATACATGCTTGTGCTCGGTGAGAAGGAGGCCGCCGCTGGTGGTGTCTCCGTCCGTCATGCCAAGCGCGGTGATCTTGGCGTGCGCTCTATCGCTGACTTCCTTGCTGATGTCACCGCTGAGGTGAGGGAGCGGCAGCTCTGATGGAGCTCCAGCTGCGCCCGGGTTCAATCCAAAGTGGGGTCACCGCCGACACCGGCGGTGGCTTGTATCTTTTTGTGCTTGGGGAGGGAACATTGAGCTAAATCACTTTCTTTTCGACCTCTCGTAATCTTCGAGAGTCTTCACGCGATTCCCTGTCAGTGGGTGGGATGAGAGAGCCTCTTCGGCATCACCCAGATGGTGTTCCGGGTCGATGCGTTGCAGGATGTCAGACAGGGGTTTCGTTCCCCAACCAACTTTGATCATGTAATCTGCGGCACCAAAGTCTGCTTCCTGTTCGAAGCCGCGCGAGTAACCGCTCTGCGCGAGCATGGCGGGCAAGGCGGAACCCATCCCGGCCACGGTGGAGATGTCACCGGTCATCAGTGTCCAGATCAGAAAGACGGCCGAGTTTTGCAGCACGCTGCGCAGGCCATGCTGCTCGCGCACGTGGACGATCTCGTGAGCCAGCACGCCATAGACCTCCTTGTTATTTTTGGCTTTCTCGATGAGTTCATCGGTGATGCAAACGAGTCCGTCAGGCAGGGCAAAGGCATTTGGGAATTTTGCATCAAAGAACTCCAGCCGGTAGTTGTGTTTGCTTCCCGGATCCATGGCGGCGGCCATTTCGAGAAACTTTGCCCCGATCTTCTGGCGCCGCTTCGCTGGCACTTTGCTGTCTTTGAGATCCAGCATCTTGGTGAAGAGATACCGCGCCTGATCCGTGGTGATCGTGGCGATCTTTGGCGGCAGGCGCAGGGCGACGTGTTTCGCAGCGATTGGCAGACCCCAGATGTAACCGGCGGCCATGAATCCAAGCAGGAATATGACCGCCGCGCTGACCCAGCGCCAGCGTGTCTCCATGAGGTGCACCAGATGCATCCCGGAACTGCGCCCTTGCTCACGCTCCCAGTTCGCAAGTGAATCCACATCCGTGATTTCCAAACGCGCGCCATCCGGAAGTGTGAAGTGACGCGCCATCCGACCCAGCGGATCTGACAGGGGGCATTCGCTCATCTGTGCCACCCTGTTGATTTCCACCGACTCGACGCGCAGTGTACCATCCGCCTCCAGATGCATCAAAACATCAAAGGCACGCGAGGAGGAGGCGTCGTAATAGGTGCCGGAGAGGGTCACGCGGGCTGGATGATCAGAAACCGATGTCGAAATCAAAGATGTCAGCGCCTGCATCACCCATCGCCGACTCGCCACCTCCAAGCGACTGCGCGACAGCATCAAGGCTGCCGGAGGCCAGGAGGGAGGTGTGTGAGGCTGTGTAGCGCGCCATGCGGATCTTCACCCATGGGATGAGCAATCCGAAAGAGAAGAGCACCGCCAAACCATTGGTGATGAATAGCCAGAGCAGATCACGCACCCGCACTCTGGACTCCAGGTGACCGAGCTGGCCCCACTGGGTGGTATTGATGCAATAGTTGTTAGTGCGCACGTAATAATAGATGGCGAGCAGAAAGGTGAGTAGATAGATGGGCAGGATGATCCAGACCATGTTCTTGGACATTTTAGCCACCTGCTCCTTGGATTTCTTCAGGTCTTCCCGCTGTTTCTCGGTGAGATTGGGATTGGCGGCGATTTGAGCGTCAAAAGCCTTGTTGAACTCCTTCTCGAACTGACCCTGCTTGGGAGTTTTGGCCGCATCAATCGGGAGATTTGGAGCGCCGGGTTTCACCATTGCCGATGACTCGGATGCTTCTTTTCCGCCATTCTTTGCCTGGATCACCGCGATGGCCGGGATGACGAAGCTTGCGAGAATGGCTAGAAGGAAAACGAGGCCGATCGATTTGAAGAAAGTCTTGTAAAAGAAGCCGGGGCCGCCCTTCATGTCAGCTGCGGCACTGCCCCAGCCCATGTTGCCGAAGATGTATTTCTTTTGGCGGAACTGCATGTAAGGCACGATCAAACCAAGCGTGAATGGAATAAGAAAGGCCAGCCCGAGAAAGATGCCATAGGCCTCGCCCGCGGTGCCGCGGAAATTGAACCGAACGTTGCGGTGCACCGTGTTGTGCGCGCGGAAACGCAATGCTTTCTGAACCAGCCAGGGCATGATGATCAGGATCAGCAGGAGCACGAGAAGCGCGAGGGGCGGGAAGAGCGCGCCTGAGACCGTGTAGAGCACGAAGAGCCCGCCAAAGATCAGATTGCCTTTGAGGATGGCGATGGGGTTGCCGGTGAAATCAAAGGGTTTCCCATCTAGCAGCGTGTTGCCGTAAAAATAGCGGCGGGTGCGTACTTTGGCCCAGGCGGCATAGATGCCAAGGGTGAGCACGGTGAGCACGACATTGACGATCCAGATGCGAAAGAACTCGCCCGCCTTGCCGTGAAACTCGATGCGGTGTTCGCGCTCAGGCTCTGCGTAGAGTGATACGGCCGGCGAAACGGAGTCACTTGAAGGCAGCATGTCCAGGGAGATGGAGCCCAGAGCTGTCCATTCAGTCAGCTCGGGGCACCAAACAAGACTCAGCGTGTTTAGAACACCTGCGGCCTGGAGCCGACGGATATCTTCAGAAGAAACCGGACCCTGTTGCTGTCCGTTGAGTGCGTAGTGCCATTGTTGCATAAGAAAGGCTGCTTCTTATCAAGCGACCTCTGCAAAGGCAATGCTCAACTTCGCGGGGCGGTAAATCAGATCAGACCCAGATTCACCAGAGTCGCCCTCAGTTCCTCGTTCTTGGCTTGATCCATGGGCGTGAGCGGCAGGCGCAGTTCGTTGCTGCAGTGACCTGCCATTGCCATCGCGGTCTTGATCGGGATGGGGTTGGTCGAGAGCTTCAGGAAGGCGGCGAAGAGCGGGTAATACTGCGTATGGATTTTCAGAGCTCCGGCGTAGTCGCCCTTGAGAGCGAGCTGTACCATGTCGCTGATCTGTCTTGGTATCAGGTTCGAGGCGACGCTGACAATGCCGACACCGCCGACGGACATGAACGGCAACGTCAGGCCGTCGTCTCCGGAGAGAATCTCAAAATCGGCAGGCAGGATCTGTTTCATCTGGCTGACGCGTTCAGGATTGCCTCCGGCTTCCTTGATCGCGCGGATGTTCGGGCAGGACTCGGCGAGCCGCACGAGCACATCGAGACCGATCTCGATGCCGCAGCGTCCGGGGATGCTGTAGAGCATGATCGGCAGCTTGGTGTTGTCGGCGATGGCTTTGAAATGCTGGAACAGGCCCTCGGCTGTGGGCTTGTTGTAATAGGGAGCGACTTGCAGCGATGCTGTCGCTCCTGCCGATTCAGCCTCCTGGGTGAGTTCGATGGCCTCGCGTGTGCTGTTGGAGCCTGTGCCCGCCATGACAATGCCGCGCCCTTTGGCAAACTGGGCTGTGAGCTGCACCACATGCTTGTGCTCATCATGATCGAGCGTCGGTGACTCACCCGTCGTGCCGCATGGCACCACTCCGGACACGCCATTGGCGAACTGGAAATCGACCAGCTTTTTGAGTGCCTCCTCATCAAGCTGACCGTTGAGAAAAGGGGTGACGATGGCGGTGTGGGTTCCTGCGAACATAAGAGGCGAGTGGTGGTAGATTAGGCCGTGGCGAGCGAACGGGATGCCGCGTTCAGAAGGGAGTGCAAGTATTCCGGTGCAAAATCTGCGCCGTTTGGCCATTCGATAGTTGCGCCGTTCAGCGAGAATTGCCGGAAGAAGTTGATGTCTCGAAGCGGCTCAAAGACGGGGCCTTCCAGTTCCGCAGAAAGATCAATGATGCCGCTGGTCCCATCATCAAAGATTACATTCAGCCGGTGGCCACTGATGTATTGAGCTTGGAGGAGATGCAGAAATTTCATGGCTATTCCAAAGGTGGAATGGCGTCCAAAGTCTCACGATGTTCGGCTTTGCGCCAGTCGAGAAGCAAAGCTGGACGGTTTAATTCATGCCATTCTAGAACAGCCGATAGAGCCCGTTTTGGAAAGCGTCCGGTTACAACTCCCGACTCGATCTCGATCGTCACCTCGTAGTCACCGTAATGGGCATGAAAGTGAGGTGGCGCATGATCACGATAATGCATGCGAATGGTGATCCCAAGAAAGCGACTGATCTCAGGCATGACAAATCAAATGGAAACCGTTCCCTGAAACACGAAATCCGCCGGACCAAACAACGTCACGTTGCTGTATTCATGGGGAGCGGTTTCGGTGAAGCCGATGCGGAGGGTGTCTCCACCTTTGACAAGAACGGAGATTGGGCTGGGGACGCCCGTGAGCTCATGATGGATCAGTGCGCAGGCAACCATGCCGGTGCCGCAGGCGAGAGTTTCGTCCTCGACGCCGCGCTCATAGGTGCGGATGGAGATACTGTCCGGTGCGAGTACTTTGGCGAAGTTGGCGTTGGTGCCTTTGGGCTTGAAGGCCTCGTGGTAGCGCAGACCGGCACCCCATTCGCGAACCGGGACGCTTTCCAGATCATCGACAAACACGACGGCATGCGGCACGCCGGTGTTCACGCTGTGAACGGTCAGCGTTTCAGCCGATACGGGCAGGCTTTGATCGAGCTTCAGGCTGTGCGGGGCACTCATGTTGATGCGGACACGGTCGCCTTCGAATTCGGCGGAGATCATCCCGGCAAGTGTTTCAAAGTGAATCTGTTTCAGCGAGTCATGGTGCAGATGATTGACGAAACGGCCGAAGCAGCGCGCGCCATTGCCGCACATTTCAGCCTCGCCGCCATCGGCGTTGTAATAGCGCATCTTGAAGTCGCCACCATTCGTTGCTGGCTCGACGCAGAGCAGGCCGTCCGCTCCGATGCCGCGGTGGCGGTCACAGAGTTTTTCAATCTGATCCCTGTTCAGTGAGAGTGAGAGATCGCGGTTGTCCAGCATGACGAAGTCATTGCCGGCGCCGTTCATTTTTGTGAATGAGAGGGTCATGGGATAATGAATGATTTAGAGTGCCTTCACCGCCGCGACGAGCGGCTTCACAAAGGCTTCGATTTGGGCGGCGAGATCAGGTGATGTCCCGTTTTTCTCAATGAGCTTCACGATGGCGCTGCCGACGACGACGCCATCGGCCTTGCTGGCGACGGTGGCGGCCTGCTCGGGATTCGAGACGCCGAAGCCGACACAGACGGGCACGCTGGTGGCGGCTTTGATCACGGCCACCTGCTCGGCGATGCCGCTGGCGACTTCCACCTGTGCTCCGGTGACACCGAGTCGCGAGACGTAATAAACAAACCCCTCGGCGCATTTGGCAATGCTGGCGATGCGTTCAGGCGGCGAGGTCGGGGCGATGAGCTGGATGTGGCGCAGTTCCGGCGTGGGTTTCAGCTCGGAATTCTGAGCGACCTCATCCGGAGGCAAATCGAGCACGAGCACGCCGTCCACTCCGGCGGCGGCTGCGTCGTGATGAAACCGCTCGTAACCATAAGTGAAGACGGGGTTCAGGTAGGTGAAAAACACCAGGGGGATTTGCGATTTCACACGCAGCTGGCGAACCATTTCCAGCACCTTCGGCATGGATGCTCCGGCCTTGAGCGCGCGGTCGGCTGCCAACTGGTTGACCACGCCGTCAGCCAGCGGATCGGAGAAGGGGACACCCAGTTCCACGATGTCCACACCGGCGCGTTCCAGGGCAAGAACGATGTCGATGGTGGCGTCCAGTGTCGGGTCGCCCGCGCAGACATAGGCCACGAAGGCACGCTTTCCGTCGGCACGGAGTTGGGCGAAATGGGCGTCGATTCGGTTGGTTGGTGCGGGCATGGAGGGCTGGTTATTTAGCGCGTCCTCGGGCGAGTGCAACCGATGCGCACATCCTTGCAGAGTCGGTTTTGCGGGCCGAAGGCTTGCGCGCCCCATGACATTCACTCTTCAGGACACCCATTTTCACGTGCTGCCGATGCAGACCCGGTTCCCTTTTAAATACGGAATCGCCAGCATGACGTCGCTACCGCACCTGTTTGTCAGTGTGGATTTGCTGGTGGATGGCCGGCCCATTCGCGGCATCGCCAGCGAGGGGTTGCCGCCGAAATGGTTCACCAAGAATCTGGACACC
>CANJVS010000105.1 GCA_947477755.1 Verrucomicrobiaceae bacterium
AAGCCTTCCTGATAATGGCGTGCCCCCATGGCACTCCTACTCGCCAACATCGACCTGACCTTCCTCATCGCCTCTCTGGTGAAGATCGTGTTTCTGACCTTCATGGTCATCCTGCCCATGGTCGCTTACAGCGTGTATGCTGAGCGGCGATTTTCCGCAGTGATCCAGGACCGAGTGGGACCGAACCGAACGGGAATTCCGTTGACTCTCTTTGGCTTCAAGAAGGACATTCAGATCTTCGGCATTGGCGGTCTGGTGCAACCGCTGGCGGACGGATTGAAATTCCTGTTGAAGGAGGATTTCACTCCAAAGTCGGTGAACACCTTTTATTATTGGCTGGCCCCCTGCCTGACGATGGTGCCAGCGCTCATGACCTGCGTGGTGCTGCCATTTGGCTCCGAATTGCGCTTTTCCGACCTGAATGGCCTGTTGGCCTGGGCCGGACTGCCGGGCTTCGCGGAACTGCCGGTCCAGTCGGTGATCGCGGACCTGAATGTAGGGCCGCTCTATATTTTCGCCGTCGCCTCACTGGGGGTGTATGGGATCGTTCTGGCGGGTTGGTCATCAAACTCGAAGTATCCTTTTCTGGGCAGCGTGCGCGCTTCAGCACAGATGATCAGCTATGAGTTGTCGCTGGGACTTTCAATCATCCCCGTGCTCATGGTTTTCGGTGAACTGAATCTTTCCAAAATGTCCATCTTCCAGGACGCAAACGGCTGGCTTCTGTTGCCCTTGTGGGGTGAGGGTTTGAGCGTTGCGCGTTGGGTGCTCTGGGTGCCAATGTTGATTTCCTTCTGCATCTTCGTGGTGTCGATGTTTGCTGAAACAAACCGCCTGCCTTTTGACATGGCTGAGTGTGAAACCGAACTCGTCGCAGGCTATCACACCGAATACAGTTCGATGAAATTTGCGCTGTTCTTCATGGGCGAGTATGCCGCGATGATCGTCGGATCGGGGCTTGCCGTGACGCTATTCCTCGGTGGTTGGAGCATTCCCTTCGGCCCGCTGATCGGTCTTGGATACGAGGCTGGCGCCACGCCCTTGTGGCTGGGATTCCTTCACATCGCTGTGTTCCTGGCCAAGATCGTCGCCTTCATTCTTTTCTTCATCCTGATCCGCTGGACTCTGCCGCGGATTCGTTTCGATCAGCTCATGAAACTGGGCTGGATGGTGATGTTTGAGCTGGCTCTGGCCAATGTCATCCTGACGGCGGCGCTCATGATTTGGTTCCCGTTGAAGTAAATCCCCCCCATTTATGGCAACGATCATTGTTCAACGTCCTAAACTCGCCTGGCATGAAAGGTGGTTTCTCTCCACCTTTGCGAAAGGCCTGAAGATTACGCTCGGTCACGCACTGAAAACGTTTCTGGAGATCACCGGCAGGAAAGAAAAAGTGACGATGGAATATCCCGAACAGAAGTGGGATGAACATCTGCCTGAATACTACCGTGGCGCGCCCGCACTGGTAACTGATGATCTGGGACGCGAACGCTGCGTGAGTTGTCAACTCTGTGAATTTATCTGCCCGCCGAAAGCGATCCGAATCATTCCCAGTGAGATCCCGAGCAATGATCCGTGGGCAAAGGTCGAGAAGCGTCCCAAGGAATTCGACATCGACATGACCCGCTGCATTTATTGCGGCATGTGCGAGGAAGTATGTCCGGAGCAGGCCATCTTTCTGCGCAAGGACTACGCCATCACCGGCGAATCGCGCGCGGAACTCGTGCATGACAAGAAGCGACTCTATGAGATCGGCGGCGTGCGCGTGGGTCTCGTGAACAAGTGGAATGAACTGAAGTAGCCAATGCCATCTCTCCTCTTTTACTTTTTCGCCTTTCTGACCCTGGGTTTCGGCCTGTTGGTGGTCACTGCGCATAACCCCGTGACGAGTGCGCTCTCGCTGGCGGCGAGTTTTGTGGGATTAGCGGCGCTCTTCATCAGTCTAGATGCCTATTTCATCGGCACGATTCAAATTCTGGTCTACGCAGGAGCGGTGATGGTATTATTTCTTTTCATCATCATGCTTTTGGACATCAAGGCGGAGTCCGGCAAAAAATTGAACCTTGCCGCAGTCGTTGGAGGTATTGTTTTAGCAGCTGTTCTTGCCGTTCAGGTTGCCACTGTAAGCACCAGTCTTTCACTCGGCGGTAAGACCCTGAATGAAGTGCCACTCACCCTGCAAAAGGCCGGAACCGAGATGGCGGCGGGGAAGCTGAATCTGCCAACAATTTCAAACGATCTAAAAGCGGGGACGCTGCCTGATACCAAACTCATGGGCCTGACGCTCTTCAGCAAGTATGGCTTCCATCTACAGGTTATCGGCCTGTTGCTTTTAGTTGGTACGGTAGGCGTGGTGGTGCTCAGTAAACGTGAAAAGGAGGCCACACGATGATCACCCTGAACCATTACCTCATCGTCAGCGCGATGCTGTTCGCTCTAGGTCTCGCGGGCGTGGTAGCGCGCCGGAACATCATCATCATCTATATGTGCCTGGAGATGATGCTCAGCGCGGCAAACTTGACGCTTGTGGCTTTTTCCCGCTTCCATCTCGTGGATGGCCTTCCGGACTATTCGGCGCAGGCACTGGTATTTTTCACCATCACCGTCGCCGCTGCTGAAGTAGCGGTCGGTCTGGCGGTCATCGTGGCGCTCTTCCGCTCCAAACAGAGCGTCGATGTGGAAGCCGTATCGAAGCTCCAAGGCTAACTCGTATTACTCATGCCAGATCAGAATTCATCATCGCTCCCCACCCTGCTGCTTCTGCTGCCGCTCTTTTCTGCGGTGGCGATTTTGCTTGGGAACAAGGTGCTTAAGGGGGCCTGTGTTGCGTTGTCGGTCGCTTCGGCCGCCCTTTGCTTCATCGTCAGTTTCATGATGCTCGGAACTCAGAATTCGACACCATTGCTGCTGCCGTTTTTGGAAGTTGGGAAGTTCCATTTGGTGATTGACGCTCTGATCGATCAGCAGAGCAGGGGCATGATGTTTATCGTCACCTCCATCGGGCTGTTGGTTCACATTTTCTCGCTGGGCTACATGAGGGAGGATCAGGGAAAGGTGCGATTCTTCGGCGCGCTGTCACTCTTCATGTTCTCGATGACCGGCATCGTGCTGGCTGGGAATCTGGTGATGATGTTCATCTTCTGGGAGCTTGTGGGCCTCAGTTCCTATTTGCTCATCGGCCACTGGTTTGAAAAACCATCCGCTGCTGAAGCATCCAAGAAAGCCTTTCTGGTGAACCGCATTGGTGATTTCGGTTTCATGATCGGGATTCTCATGCTGTTCATGGCCAATCATGGTGATGTGAGTTTCATTGGCCTGAAGAGTGGTTTTGCCGAAGGCCCATTGCACGAAATGACCAAGGCAAACACGACCTTCATGATGCTGGCAGCGTTGGGAATCTTCATGGGTGCAGTCGGTAAGAGCGCTCAGTTTCCTCTGCACGTCTGGCTGCCGGATGCGATGGAAGGTCCGACCCCGGTGTCCGCGTTGATTCACGCCGCCACGATGGTGGCGGCTGGCGTGTTCATGCTCGTCCGGTGCAGCTTTGTGATCGAAGCCTCGCCTGACGCAGCGACGATCATCTCATGGATTGGGGGGGTGACTGCACTGATGGCCGCCCTGATGGCCACGCAGCAGAACGACATCAAGCGCGTGCTGGCCTATTCCACACTATCACAACTGGGATACATGGTGATGGCGGTAGGTTTGCTGGCCATGCAGGTCGGGGGCGCTCATCATGAGGCGGGGCCTGGTCATCCAGCCATGTTCCATCTTTACACGCATGCGTTCTTCAAGGCCATGCTCTTCCTTGGTTCAGGTGCCATCATCTATGCATGCCATCACGAGCAGGATATGTGGAAAATGGGTGGCTTGATGAAGCATATGCCGGTTACGTTTTTCACCTTCGCTGTTGGAACGGCTTCCTTGATGGGGGTGCCGTGGATTACCAGCGGATTTTGGAGCAAGGAGACCATTCTTGGGCTTGGCTTTGAAGTGTGCCGTCCCCTGTTTTGGGTTGGCGCAGCGACCGCTTTGCTGACGGCTTTTTACATGACACGCATGTTTGTCGTCACTTTCTTTGGCAAACCTCGCACCGAGCATGCACACCATGCCGTTGAGGCACCGATCATCATGGTGTTGCCCTTGATCATTTTGTCCTTGTTGACGATTTTTTCAGTGCCTCTTGCCGGTTTGCTTGAAGCAATGAAACCGCATCATGCGGAAACTCACCCTACCGTCATCATCGCTTCAATCAGCGCTTTAGTGATTGGCATCGGAGCCGGATTCATTCTTTACCGGGGCAAGGACAAGGACCCGCTGAACATTAAACTGTTCGCCAACAAATTTTATTTTGATGAGATCTATGCCGTGCTGGTAAAAGTACTTCAGGATGGTGTGGCATGGATTGTCACAGGCCTTGAGCGCATTGTTGTGGACGGTCTCGTTGCCCGCTTGCCGGCCTTCCTCGCCGCGCGTCTTGGTTCGGCGGCGCGTGTGCTGACTGGCGGCCATCTGCAGGCTTACACTTTTATGCTCGGCGCGGGTGTGCTGATGGTCATTTATCTCGTTGTTTTTGTGCTTCCGCACTTGGGTCATTGATGGAGAAAAGAAATGAGTTTGCTCGAAATCGTCATCTTACTGCCCCTTATCGCTGCTCTGGCCATCTGGCTTGGAGCCCCTGCCCGCGCGACCTCGGTTGGTGCGGCAATCCTGAATCTGCTGATCGTGCTGAGCCTTGTGTTTCAGTTTAAATCGGCATCGGCAGGCAAGGCGGGTTTCGCCTTTGAAAGCGCCCGCATTGTTCTTGAAAATCCGGCCATTTCCTTTGGTGTTGGTGCGGATGGAGTGGCCTTGATTCTCGCTTTGCTTACCGCGCTTGTGACCTTTGCGGCTGTTTGGCAGATCAGCGGTGAGAAGCCGGCCATCTACCACATCGCCTCGTTGCTTATTGCCGGTGGCGCCCTTGGTGCCTTCCTTTGCACGGACGTGTTCTTCATTTACGCATTCCATGAACTGGCACTGATTCCGACTTTCCTGATGATCGCCCTGCACGGCCATGGCGATTCGGATCATCGCAAAGCGGTGGCCTGGAAGACGACGATTTATCTCGGTGCCGGCAGTCTCGTTCTGCTGGCTGGACTTGCCTGGCTGGTGCTGGAATACAGTGGTGGCGGTAAACTCACCTTTGATTTGAATGCGCTTCGCGCTCAAGCTGCGGCGACTCCGCTGCCAACAGAAAAGCAGGGTGTGATCTTCTTCATACTCCTGCTTGGTTTTGGAACCTTGGTCAGTCTGTTCCCTTTCCACAGTTGGGCTGCTCCAGCCTACGCGACTGCACCCACACCCGTGGCGATGTTGCATTCGGGCGTGCTGAAAAAGTTTGGTCTTTACGGTCTCTTGCGCATCGCGATGCCTCTTCTGCCACAGGGCGTGCATGTGGCCTGGGTTCAGCAGGCGCTGCTCTTCATGCTTTTGGGAAACATCCTGGTGATGGGTTTTGTCACGATCCATCAAAAACGCCTTGATGATGTGCTCGGTAATTCATCAGTAATGCACATGGGCTACATCTTCCTTGGTCTAGCTGCCGGCACTGAAATTGCGTTGCGTGGCGCCGTTCTGTTGATGTTTGCTCACGGCATCAGTATCGCCCTCTTGTTCGCTCTCGCTGGACGGTTGCGCAGCCAACTGGGCACCTTGGAACTCAGCAAACTTGGAGGCCTCGGTAGTCATGCCCCTGCCTTCACTGTTTTATTTGCTTTTGGCACCTTTGCCTCCATCGGCCTGCCGGGTCTTGCCAACTTCGCGGGTGAAGTCATGGTCTTTATCGGCAGTTTCACCAACTTCGGAGCCACCCATTTTGGACCGCTGCAATGGACCGTGGTCTTTGCATTGTGGGGAGTTGTGATGTCTGCCGTCTACATGCTGCGAGCCTACCGCGGTATTTTTCAGGGCACGGCAGCATCCGGTCTTTTCATGACCGATCCGTCCTTCTCTCAGCGTGTGCCGCTCATTCTTCTCGCCGCCACTCTTCTTATTGTTGGGTGTTGCCCATGGTTGCTGCTCAGCCTGATCAAGACTGACCTTGCAGCAGGTATTGCCGCCGCAGCCCACTGAACCCTTTTTTGATCCATGTGCGTGTTTTCCATTGAAGTCGGTCTGGCCATCCTGGGGCTCTTGCTCCTGGTTCTAGAGGCCTTTGTGCCAACCATCACCCGGCGCACGCTGGCCGGGATTAGCATGGGCGGCATTACGCTGGCCTTGGTCCTGTTTATATTCTGTAGTAAAGAAGCGGCCATGCTGCCGGAGTTCGTTCGGCCTTATCACCAACTCGATACGCTTGCCGTCTTCTATAAGGGCTTCGCTCTCGTCATCACGATGCTCGTGATCTGGCTGACTTCTGAGTGTGCCCCCTACCTGACTAAATACACGGTCGATGGTCGGGTCTCCGAAATGTTTAGTCTGCCGCTGATCGTCTGTGCGGGCATGATGTGGATGGCCTCAGCCAAAGATTTTGTTACGGTTTTCGTGGCTCTGGAGCTCGTCACGGTGAGTTTCTATGTGCTTGTTGCATTTGCCCGCAAAAGCGCGCTGGCATTGGAAGCGAGCGTTAAATACCTGATTCTCGGCGCGCTAAGCACCGGCGTTCTGGTGTATGGAATTGCCTGGATTTATGGAGCCACGGGTTCAATCACATTTGAAGGCATCGCCAAGGCGCTCGCCAATCCGGCCACGGCAAAGACCCCGGTGCTTTTGGGTGCGGCATTCTTGCTTGCCGGCCTGGGTTTCAAGGTGGCTGCTGCGCCCTTCCAGATGTGGGTGCCGGATGTTTATCAGGGCGCACCAATTCCGGTGACTACTTTTCTTTCCGTTGGTTCCAAGGCCGCAGGTTTCATTGTGCTGACCCGTGTGGTCAACAGTTTCATTGGAGAGGGATCAATCATTGCACCAGAGGTTCAGGGCCTGTTGCTGGTCGGTGGTTCGTTGACTGTTTTGCTCGGCAGCCTGCCTGCCATCTTCCAGCAGAGCGTGAAGCGCCTGCTTGCTTATTCCAGCATCAGCCATGCGGGTTATTTACTGCTTGCACTGGCCTGCCGTGATTCGGCCCGAATGGATATCAGTTCCGGAGGTGTCGTGGCCTTTTATCTCGCTACGTATCTTCCGATGACTGTGCTCGGTTTTCTCGTCCTTGCCTGCCTGCGCTTAAACGGTGGCGGCGAGGATATCAGCGACTTCCGAGGCCTGGCGAAAAAATCGCCGCTATTAGCCTTGGTGATGACCATCGCACTGGCATCACTTGCTGGATTGCCACTAACGGCAGGTTTCATGGGCAAGCTCTTTGTGTTCCTTGGCTTGGTTGACCACGCCTATTGGGGGGCGCTGACCTGCGCGGTGATCGGTGCTGCGGCAGGTTTTTACTATTACTTCAAAACCATTCTGGCCATGTACAGTTCTGATTCCGGAACTGCCGGCAGTCTGTCGCTCAGCATTTATAGCAAAACCGGGGCAGTGGTGCTGGCTTTGATCATCGTCGTTCTCGGTGTGTTTCCGCGTCCATTACAGTCCATGCTTAATGAGGGATCCGTCCCTGTTCAGGCCAAGTAATTTGGCGGGAGTTCTGCGCATCAGCCATGGGCTGGAGAGCCACTGAGGTTTTGAATCTCCTGTTTGTGGAGACTTAGGCTGCCAAGTTCCGATTATGGAAATGGGTAGTTCAACCTAAAAACGGGAATGGAAGTCAGCGGGCATGGATGCCCTGCCGAGTGGCTGCTCGGGTGATCAAGGGGATGTTTGTGACGGGGGGATGATGCGGATTCATCCACTCAACAGGGTTCCGGCATCGGGTGGAAGCCCGCCAAGCCA
>CANJVS010000106.1 GCA_947477755.1 Verrucomicrobiaceae bacterium
ACCATCATCGCCATCCTCGCATCACTCGCGATACCGGTGACCAACGCAGTCATGAAGAACGCGAACACGCTGCGCATCAAGGCGACGATGAAGGATCTGCAGGTGGCCATTGGGCATTACCGCACTGAATACAATCGATTCCCTGTAGCGATCAGCGGTGCCAGCGGCGGCAAGGACATTGATCCAATTCTCACCAATGGCACCAACAGCATCATCACGGTTCTCATGGCAGCAACGGGACCGGACGCCAACTCAACCATGAACCGCAGAAACATTAAATTCATTGATCTGCCTTACGCCAAAAACACGACATCATTTGGTGTTGTTGATCCGAGTGGTGGTTCGGGTGGGGCGGACCTTAAGCTGGTTGATATCTGGGGTCAGCCTTACACGATTTATCTCGATTCAAACTACGACAACCGGATCACCAATCCTGACGCCACCAATGTCGACAAGCGCATTTCATCGAAGGCGACCAAGTATCTCTCATCGAGCACCGGTATTCAAAGTCGAGGCCCGGATAAAATCCTGAATACCAAGGACGACATCGTCTCCTGGCGCTGATTCGGGAACCGGATTCTCACCGTACTTTCTCAGGTGAGAGCAATACCAGGCGCGGCCCTTTGCGGGGTCGCGCTTTTTATTTGTTCACGGATACTGAGCGAGCAGTTTTCCCGCCTTTGAAGGATCGATTTTTTCATGGAAATCGTCCTCCACCATGCAAACCGGGCCGAATCCGCAACTTGCCAGACATTCGGCGAACTCGATGCTGTACTTGCCATCCTCACTCACCGCGATGGGGTGATGGTGATCGCAGTGGCTGCGGTCAATCTTGGCCTCTTTGCACATCGCTTCCATCAGCTCATAGCTTCCGGCCATGGCGCAGGATAGAGTGCGGCAGACGCGGATATGATACTTGCCCGGAGCTGATTGCCGAAATCCCGGGTAAAAAGTGACCACCTCCAAAACCTGGATCGGTTCAAGACTGAGTTTCGCCGCCACCCAATTCACGACTTCGTCACTGATGAACCGGAAATGTTCCTGCATCAGATGAAGAAGCGGCAGAACGGCGCTGCGTCTAGAGACGGGGTAATGCGTGATTACCTCGTCCATTTTGCTCTCCAGTTCGGTGGGGATTACCAATGCCATCGTTGTTCAGATAAGAAGGTTACTCTCCAGTCAGTGGCCGCATCAGCGGTCGCACTCTCCCATGACAAAGTCGAGGCTGCCCAGCACTGCGGGCACGTCACTGAGCATATGCCCGGGCATGATTTTCGAAAGGATACTCAGGTTGAGGAAGGAGGGGCTGCGAATCTTCAGGCGGTAAGGGACTCCGCCGCCTTTGCTGTGGATGTAAAAGCCCAGCTCGCCTTTGGGATTCTCCGCAGCGAAGTAAACCTCACCCGCAGGGGCATCGATTCCCTGGGTGGCGAGGATGAAATGATGAATGAGTTCCTCCATTTTCATCAAAACGCGTTCCTTGTTCGGAAGAAGTCCTTTGGCATCCGCCACATTGATGGGGCCGCCAGGCAACGTCTTGAGGACCTGACGCAGGATTCTCACGCTCTGGCGAATCTCCTCCATGCGGACCAGATAACGGTCATAGCAGTCACCCGTGGTGCCAATGGGGATGTCAAAGTCGTACTTCTGGTAGTCGAGGTAGGGCTGTGTTTTGCGCAAGTCATGCTCGACACCCGATCCCCGCAGGTTGGGGCCCGTGACGCCATATCCGATCGCATCCTGTTTGGAGATGATTCCCAATCCCTGGGTGCGGGCAATGAAAATGGCGTTGCGGGAAAGCAGCTTGTCCACCTCATCAATCACCGGCTCGACTTCATCGAGAAACTTTTTCACGGCACCCTCAAACCCGTCGGGCAGATCACGGGTTTGTCCGCCGACGCGGGTGTAGCTCGTGGTGAAGCGCGCGCCTGTCAGCTGCTCGCAGAGATTGTAGATCTTTTCGCGTTCGGTGAAGGTGTACAAGAACACCGTCATCGCTCCTACATCCATGGCGAAGACGCCGACACCGAGAAGATGGGCGGAAATGCGGGCGAGTTCACAGCAGATCACGCGAATGGCGCGACCCCGCTCGGGCACTTCCCAACCCATGAGCTTTTCAACCGCCAGTGCGTAGGCCACGTTGTTCGCCAGAGGTGCCAGATAGTCCAACCGGTCCGTGTAAGGCACGAACTGATTGTAATGCATGTTCTCAGCAATCTTTTCGTCGCCACGATGCAGGTAGCCCACATCAGGCTCGGCCTTGGTGATGATCTCACCATCCAATTCCAGAATCATCCGCAGCACGCCATGGGTGGCCGGATGTGAGGGCCCCATATTGAGGACCAGTTTCTCTCCAACGAGGTCCGTTGTCGTCTCCTCAAGGCTCTCAAGATGCCGCGCCGTCTTGGCAGCGGTATCAGGGGATTCGTAGTCTCGCGTGACGGTAGGCATCGATAGGTAGTAAAGAGGCGAGTATTCTACGCTGCCGAAATGCCAGCAAGGTGTATTTGTGAAAAATTTCACAAGCGGGTCATCCCGCACCTGACCTCAACACAGAGCGGGGATCTGATTTTGGTGGAAACAGCCGCACTTCGCCGGCTACCGAAGCCTCGCCGGGTGAAATCACTGCCCGCTCAGGGAAATCCCGCCGGATCGCAGGCGATCTTCACTTTGTTGCCGGTGGCAATTTGCAGGACTGCCAGGCCAGAAACCGCCAATGGCCGTTCTCCTCACGCCAGACGGCGAGAAAGCTGAGCACACCATCCATTTCACCGGCAGCAGTCACGGCTTTGACGTGTGCCCGCCCGCTCATGAGAGCGATGCCGGGTGCGGGAAAGGTGAAGTTTCGCTCTTCATAGTCGTAGCCGACATACTTCGTTTTTCCGGCCGTGAGGACATCGAGGAACGAGGTTTTGGTATCCACCACCCCGTTGGAGTGTGCGTACCGGAGTTCATCGGAAAAGATGGCGTTCAGGCTTTCTTGCGATGGGGATTGCATGGCAGCGATGCGCACTTTATCGGCCGCCTTGACCGCGGCGAGATTGGGATGGTCTTCGGCGTAAGCGTTGAGAACGAAAATGAGGATGAGTGAGGAGAGCAGAGTTTTCATGGCAAGTTCGGCTGGCGATCTAATCATGGGCGGGTCAGCTCCGATTGCCAATCTTATATCATAGAGCCCTTTTTTCTAGAAGGGAAAACTTCTCAAACCTCACATAATCAAGGGTTTATAGAGGCCATATCGCTGAAGGTTGACAGCCCATCCGGTGATATGCAGGACACAATTATGACAAGGGTTGAAGGCACTCGGAAACGGGGGCGGCCATTCATGAAGATCAAGCATGGCAGCGCTGTGGTGCCGATCTACAAGGGCCGAGTGCGCAGATGGGATTGCTACACCGTGGCCTATCACATGAACGGCAAGCGCGTGCGGCGAAACTTCGGCAGTCTTGAAAAGGCCAAAGCTGAGGCCCAGTTGATGGCCCGCAAGATTATGGAAGGCAAATCTTCCAGCAACGATCTGACTTCTGCCCAGCGAGAAAACCATCTCGCTGCCGAACGTCTGGTGACTCCCTTCAAAATGCCGCTGGTGGCTGCGGTTGAGGAATACACCCGCTGCCGAGAGTTGCTCGGTGACGTGCCGCTGATGGTGGCCATCCAGGAGTTCGTGCGGCGCAATCGGGGCGTGCAACTCGGAGTGAAAGTGCCGGACCTGATTGATGAGTTTGTGAAGGCCAAGGCCGAAGATAATCTCAGCCGCGTCTATCGGTTCCAACTGGCTGGAAGCGTGAAGCGCTTTGCCGTCACTTTTCCTGGCGAGATTTTGACCATCAAGTCTGGTGATATTGACCGGTGGCTTCGCAGCCTCAATCACCCTCCTGTGACGCGCAATTCACTGCACCGCTGCATCAAGGTGTTCTTCTCATTCGCCAAGTCTCGTGGCTATTTGCCGCAATCGGAAGCCACGGCGGCAGAACTGGTGCCCATTGCCAAGGAGGGGGAGACGAAGACGGAAATCTTCCAGCCAGCGGAGATGGTCAAGCTTCTTGCCGCAGCGTCGTCGGAGGAGTTGGCGCTCCTGGCCATCGGCGGATTTGCCGGGCTGCGCATGGCCGAGATCAAGCGTTTGGAATGGAAGGCGGTAGATCTGGACCGGCGGATCATCACGCTGAGGGCGGATCAGGCCAAGACGGCTTCGCGTCGCATCGTGCCAATCAGTGATAATCTGGCGGCATGGATTGAGCCGTTGCCGCGCGAGGGCAAGGTGGTTGGCAAGGTTGCGCCTGATCTCACCAAGTTGGCTGAAAAGATTGGCATGGAATGGCCTCGAAATGCGCTGCGGCACTCCTACATCAGTTATCGTCTGGCCGTCGTCAAAGATGCCGCCAAAGTGGCTCTGGAGGCGGGCAACTCGCCAGACATCATCTTCAAGCACTATCGCGAATTAGTCACGGAGCAGGAAGCCAAGGAATGGTTCGCCATCATGCCCCCCAAAGGCTGGAATCCTCCTGAGCCCAAGAAGCCGAAAGCCATGCCCCGCCGTCCGAGGAAACTCGTCGATGCCATTTTGGGTTGAGCCTCGTTGCGCAACGAAGATCAGAGCCCCGCTGACTGCTTCCACGCCAGATCCATGTCGGCACTCGTCATGCCGAGAGCCGATCCGAGTTTTATCACCAAAGGATGTTCGCGTTGGTAGTCGGTGGAAAACTCCCACTCGATTTGTGCGGTGGTTCGTTGTGGCTCGGGCAGGGCTGCGATCAGTGTTGGAATCTGTTCCAGTAAGCCCGCGCCATGGAGCCAGAGACGTAGCTGCCGGGCGCTGATGACTGGCACACGAGCGCGGAGACGGGTCTGTTCTGCGGCAGCAAGTGCGGCAGTGATCTGCTCCTCGCTGGGCAGTGGAGATCCATCCGCCGAGATGTAACTGCCACCCGGCTGCATCATTAAACCTCTGCCCATGTGGCGCATGGCAAGTGACAAGCGAGCGAACTGACGAGCGTTATCGCCCGTCATGGAAACTGAATTGGAGGTGATCGTCATCATGGAGAGTTAGCCGTCTTCTCGGCGGTTGGCGAAATGGGACCGGATCGCGTAGCGAAGTCCGAACGGTGCTGCGGGTGTCCAGGTCAGCAGGCCGTTGTCTGCACGGGTCAGATGGGTGGATGGGTCGAGGGTTTTGATGAGCACCTCATTGCGCTCCAAGTAGCGACGGTCCTTCATCTCGCCATGCCAGAGGTGATTGGCAGCGCCCTGAACAAAGCCCATGGGTCGGCCTTTGATCCATGCCTTTATAGGAGTGGCCCAGGCGTCATAGTGAGTTCTCAATGCCGGGTTCATCACGATGTGACCTGGTTGATCATTGCTCAAAGCAGCAGCGGCAAAGCCCACATCGCCGTTGCCCACGACAAGATGTTCGTAGAGACCACCGCGTCGCTGGGTCCAGACCGCGCGTCTTGCCGCCATCGCGAAACCGGGGTGAGCGACACAACGGTAAAGCAGGCCAGGTTCCTTGCCGATGCCTGGGCGCTCATGGATCATACGGCCAATACGACCGAGCCAGCGCGCTTGGGCGAACGGTTGGACCACAGGAAATGCATCCAGCGCACGAGCTGTTTGCTCGAACCAGTCGTTGTTGTCGAAGAGGATGTCCGCGTCCACCCAGGCCAGCGCCTCATAATGATTCGGCACCGAGGCTGCCGCGATGTTCAGCAGGCACTCCTTCTGCATCATGACTTGATCTTGCGCAGCGGTGATCTGCAGCCAACCGGGCAAGCCGGTGGTTTGCATGGGATGACCTGCAAGCTGGGCTTCCACGCCGAAGATCGGAAGACCTTGAGTGGATTCAATGAAGCGGCGCAAGTTGTCGCGTGGGCGCTCAAAGCCGAACCAATTGTAGTGACAGGTGATGATGGCGAGTTTCATGGATCAGTTCGTGTATCGCCCCCGGACGCGCAGCCACAGGCCATTGAAAGTTGGCAGCGTGCTGTAAGCATCCGGAAACCCAGTGTCGATATAGACATCAATTTTCGATCCGGCCGGCATGGCTAAAGCACCATTCACGAGAAGCGGAATGCCAAGGCCCTTGGCATCGCTGTTCGGGAAGTATTCATAAAACCAGAAGGACTGGGCATACAGGCCACCAGGGGACGAAGAGTTCGGCGCGTCGGTGCCATAGATGATGATGTTCGACTGGAAGAAATTGTCCGTCGTGCGTGGTGCCGCATTACGCATGGCAAGCCCGATGTGAGTGACGACCGCATCACGCGGCAGAATCAATGGAGTACCTAACAAATTGGAATTGTAGCTACTTGAGACGGCGGATGACAGAGGGATAAGCAGATCGAACATCTGCCCGGCGGCTCCATTGCTTTGTACAAAGGCCACGAGGGCAGCATTGTCACTGGGACTGCCGCTGTTGATCTGGGACCAGGCATGGTTGTGTCCGCTTGGCGGAAACGTGCTGGGTTTACCTGTCACCTCGTTCCAGGAGGTCGGAAAGGTGGATGGTTTACCGGTCACGTTCGACCAGGTCACCGTTGGATTGCTGGCTCCACCGGCACTGTTGATGGTGATCGTCTTGGTTTCCTCGTTGAGGGTAAAAGTGACGTTCGAGCCTGCCACCAGCCGCGCTTTGATCCATGCCCAGGCGGCATCGGCGGCTGGATCAGGGGCCGTGTCACCGGGACGTGAGGGCGAGTTGCG
The DNA here is from genome assembly GCA_947477755.1 of Verrucomicrobiaceae bacterium. Lineage (GTDB taxonomy): Bacteria > Verrucomicrobiota > Verrucomicrobiia > Verrucomicrobiales > Verrucomicrobiaceae > Prosthecobacter. The sequence goes on from CANJVS010000106.1 coordinate 6,700, forward strand.
CAACGTAATGGGGAAAGCCAGCGACTTGCGCGGATGAGGAAGCTCGCTGGTGATCTGCCACTCAATCTGCGCGGTCAGGGCAATGGCTGCGCTATTGGAGAGAGCGGTGCGCAAAGGCTCGGAGTCTGCCAGCAAGCTGAAGGTGTAGCTCGTCTGCGCATTTGGGCCAGCCACCGTCCACGAGGTGTCGAGCAACACAGGCGAACCGCTCTCAGCTCCTGGCAGCTTCACGGTCAGCTTGCCGGTCGTGTTGGCAGGAAGGGCCACAGGCACGTTGTCCTGTTCGAAGGTGACGCGCAGAACGAACAGCGTGCCGAGAATACCGCTGAGCGACGGCAGGGTCGAACTGACGTTCGAGGCCGTGACTTCTCCGGTGCCTGCATTGATGCAGAGATGCTGCTGATCCATGCCACCTACCTCATGTCAATCACACGCTCGGCAGCACCATGTAGGTCACATGAGCCCCCGCCAGAGCCGTGATGGCGCTGCTGACAATTTCGGAAGCAAAGCGGGCTATCACCTCGCCATCCGCCGCAGCGGTGAGCGTGCCTTCAATCACCGCCAGATTGCCGGAAGTCAGACTGCTCAGGTTGGCAGCGGATGGCAGGTTGTAGGCACTGGCAAAGTTCACCGTTTCAGAGGTGGCGGTGAGAGTGTAACGCGATGTGTAATGAAGCTGGCTGAGTGCTGGGCCATTGATGCTCCATCGGCTGCCAGTCGTCGCGGCAGCGGCGTTATACGGGATGGTAAATTTGAAGGCGTAGCGCTTGCCGCTCTGCACAGGAAACTTCAATCCCGTAACATCAAGAAGCGTGTTCGCCGTTGCGTGGCTGTTGATGACATGACTCATCATGGCCACCGTGATCGGAGTCAGCAGTGGCATCATCGGTCCCTCTTGTGAGGCTGGCGCTCCAGGCATCGTCTCCGTGCCGCGCCAGACATTGTTGTGAAGGACGAACTCCACCGTGTGGGAACGATCTCCCCACGGCACGCTGTCTGTTTCACGCCAGGCGAATTCGGCCATGAGACTCATGCGGCCCGTGTCCGTGTTTTCACCGGCGGGATCGGCGACCTTGAGCAGCTCGTTGAGCTTGTCGGTGGCGTAGTTGATCCGCCCCTCATAGACCTTACGGGAGATG
>CANJVS010000107.1 GCA_947477755.1 Verrucomicrobiaceae bacterium
ATGTGGTCGCTGTTGGCCCAGACGCCGAGCTTGTGGCCGAGTTCGAGCGCGTGCTGATACACGCCGTTGTTTTTCTCGGTGAAGCTGCGGATCGGTTCACCGACGACAGGCTTGCCGAGCACGGTGGATGAATGGTTATACTCCTCGCCAGCACGCAGGCCGACGGTGGGCTGCGGGGCGTTCAGCCCCTCGTAGCTGACGCGTGCGCCCTGATAAATTTCGATGACGTTTTCGACACGATGATCGACCGGCGGGATCTGATCCCAATCAGTGCCCATGCCGGTGGCGCCGGTGTGGGAAATGGCGGTGACGGGCTTGCCGTAGCGGGTGAGCACATCCCAGAGTTCCGTTGGATGCAGCTCGGCCTCGCCCTCGGCTTTGACCGGAAAAAGTTTCTGCCAGGGCGAGTCGAGGTAGTTCTTCCGCTGGATGTAAACGATGGGTCCGCCGCGCTGGGCAAAGACGATGTTGCGGTGCCCATACGGCCATTTCTGCTCGCGCTCATAGGCATACATGCTGGTGAAGAAACCGGGCGAGTAAAAAACGTCGACAAGCTTTTGGTTCAGCCACCATTCATAAGGTGTGTAGATTTTCGCAATGTCCGTGTGGTCACTGGTGCCGAGCGTGTCGAGCTTGCCCATGTCGATGGCATAACGGAACTGCTCCTGCACGCAGCCGTCGTTCGCCGTGATGCAGTTGGAGACGTCGGTGTGGCGATGGTAATCACCCCAGTAGAGCTGGTACGTCACGCCGTCGTGCGTCCAGGTGTGGCGCTCATCGCGGGAGCGCTCAGGTGTGACCGGGTTGATGTATTCGGGGAAAGGCTCGCGAGGTTTCAGTGCTGGAGTGGAGACAAGCGGCAGGTCCAAATCCGTGGCGACTTTGGCGAGATGAATGCCCGAGTTGAGCTGCAGCTTCGAGCTGCGTAAATCACTCGGCCACGAGATCCACAGGCCACCATCCTGAGCTAGTGCGTGTGTCGTTTGGCGATCCTGTGAATACACGCTGCCTGGTATGGCGAAGGGCTTGGTCCACTGCTTCGTGGCGGCATCGTAGCGGGTGAGCGCGATGCGCCAGCAGTAGGCTTTGAAGTAGCGCACGGTGAGCCACGGGCGGCCCGCAGCATCGATCATGAGATGCGGCAGATTCACGGCGGCGACTTCGTTGGGGGGCGGTTGATTGCCTTTCTTTTTCGGCTCAGCGCCTTTTGCTTTTGCTTTGGCTGCTGCCTTGGCTTTGGCTTTGGGATTGTTGCCGCGCGGGGCGGCAGGCTTCATCGGTTGCGGGCCGGGCAGCTCAGCAAAGAGGGCATCGGGAGATGGCAGTTCCTCAACCTTGCCGCTCGCGGGATCGAAATAAGCAATGACGGTGTCCTTCCGCCCGTTCAGGCCCTGCGGATGACCATGGGCTCGCATGTCGAGACCCCACTGCTGATTGCCACGCTCGCAGGCGAGCCAGATGCCTTTGCCGTCTTTGGCACCGAGGGCACTGACGCGGCCTTCATAGCGGTCCGTTGCGATGAGCTGCTTCGTTTCGCCAACTTCGAGATCGGCGCCGACCTTCGTGGCATAAATGTTGAATTCATTACCGCGTGACGAATCGAAAAAGACCCACGCATCCGAACCGGCAAAGGCCAGGCATGGCTCCCAGTCGCCGCCGGCATCCTTGGTGACCTGGATTTCGGCGGACCATTCTTTGCGCGAGGGATCGAACACCCGACAAAAGACATCGCCCTGAGTGCCACGCATCCCTTGCCAGACGACCCAGACTTTACCGGAGGCATCGGTAGCGGCTTTGGCAAAAACGTTGCCGCCATTCGGTGAACTGGCGAGCTTCATGATCACGGCCTTGCCGTCACGGACGGTCGCAGCGTGCAGGTCCATGACGTTGCTGGCATTCACCTGCGACCACACGACATGCAGCGTGCCCTGTCCATCGGCGGTGAGTGCGGGCTGATGAATGATGCCCGGCTCGCCGACCGTCAGCACGGAGGTCAAAGCATCACCCGACTGTTGGGCGAGATGCAGGGTGTCCTGTTTGCCATCCCACTCGACATAAGCCACCCACGGCTGGCCCTTGGCATCGACACACATGGCGGGGAAGTCGGATTGTTTACCGTCCTGGCGGAGGACCTGCGACTTCGGCAGTAAATCCTGCGCGGAGATGATGGATGCGATGAAGAGAAGGCAGAGGAGTCTGAGCATCCGCTGTAAACAGGCGCTCCCGCCATTCCTTTCATGGATCGACCCAGCCCCCTCACGGCGTCAAAAAATTGTGGGTCATGTGGGTATCACTGTCCCTTTTTCTTCGCATCGTATTCCTTCCAAAACTCTGCCGCAGTCTTGTCGGGCCGGTAGCCGTCGATTGGATCTGGTTCGTAGCTCAGACGTTTGAGCTGGGGCAGGCTGCGGAGGAACTCGATGTCTTTGGCGTTTGGCGGGAGCGTCAGGGCGGTCAGTTTCCGGCAATCCACGAGAGGCGAAAGATCGGTGATCTTCGTGCATCCAGACATCCCCAATGTGGTAAGCGGCATCCCGCGCAATGGAGCCAGATTGGTCACCGGGGTCGAGTTAAGACGTAGTTGCTGGAGTGGCAGCTTCGCGAGAGATTTCAGATCGGTCACGGCTGTGGAGGAAAGGTCCAGCATGCTGACGGGTGGCGCCAGTTGAAGGACAGACAGATCGCTGAAATTCTTCACCCTGCCGAGAGACACCGACCATGTGCCGTCCTGTTCCTTCTGGAGGTCGGAGGGCTTCAAGCCGCCGTCATAAAGCCGGGCCACCCGCGGGTCGGTGGCGTGATCTGCCCAGAATGGTTTTGCGACGGTCTTGATGAGTTCGGGCAGGATGGCATTGGCTTTGGCCGTGTCACCCATCGCCTTATAGGAATTCGCCAGCGCACTCGCCGCATTGACCGTGTCGCGGTGCTTCAGACCAAACAGCTTGCAAGCGAGCGTTGCGGCCTCCTCCTGGAATTTGATCGCCTCACCCCGTCGCCCGTTGGCTTGAAGGAAACTGCCCATATTGTTCAAGGCAAAGAGGGTGTCGGGATGGTCCGAGCCGAGCACCTTTCGGCGCAGCGCCAGCACCTCTTCGCGCATCTTGAGCCCCTCCGCCCCGTTGGTTTTGACCGAGAGGTAAAACATGGTCGTCAGCGTATCAGGGTGTTCGGGGCCGAGCACCTTGCGACGCAGCGGCAGCAACTTGTCAAGCATCTGGCGGGTATCCCCTGGAGGGCCGAGCGACGGATCCCAAAACTTTCCAGGGGTGAGGGCCAGGTAATGCATGGTCGTGAGCGTGTCGGGGTGTTCGGGGCCGAGCACCTTGCGTCGCAACGCCAGCACCTCCTCGAACAAATGGAAGCCCTCCTTCCGAAGACCATTTCTCTGATAAACGTCGGCGAGGAAATGCATGGTCATGAACGTATCGGGGTGCTCCGCACCCAAAACCTTACGGCGCGATGCGAGCACCTCTTCAAGCATTGCGATCGCCTTCTTCCCTAGATCTGCTTTGTGGTAGGAAAAGGCCAGGTAGTGCATCGTGCTCAGCGTGTCGGGATGCTCCGGGCCGAGCACCTTGCGGCGCAGTACCAGCACCGCTTCGCGCATTTTGAGGGCCTCGTCCCAGTGTCCGGTATCGTAGGTGGACTGCGCGAGGCGGTTCATCGCCGAGAGAGCGGCGGGGTCCTCCTGACCACGGTTAGCGACGTAGTGATCAAGCACTTCCTTCTGCAGCGGGATAGCCTCCCGATAGAGGCCGAGCGCTGCGTAGGTCCCCGCCAGTGTGGCTTGAAGAGCAGCGCGGCGTTCGGGTTGATCCACAAGATCCTTCTCCAGCTTATTGGCAGCGGTATCGAGCGTCTCGGCCACGGTGATGGTGCGTCCGTTGCGCGTCGGGTCCGGGCTTTGGAAGACCTCAGTGAGGAAAGTGGAGATGGCCTCGGCGTCCTGGCGTGCCTGATCCTTCGCGTCGCGCTGGGCGGCCACTTCGACCAGCGTGTCAGTGGCCCGCTTCTCCGCCTCGGTCGCGCGTTTTTCCTTCGCTTGCAGATGAAGCACAAACCACACGCCGAGCGCGGTGATGAGCAGCCACGCCGCCGCCGCGGTGGTGAAGACGCCCTTGTTGCGCTTGATGAGGAGCGCGAGCTGCTTCGTCAGCCCCGCATTCTCCGCACTCGTCGCGAAGCCACCCTGGAACTTTTCAATATCCGCACTGAAGGCCGTGACACTTTGGTAGCGCTTCGCCTTGTCGAGCGTGAGCGCCTTCATCGCCACCGATGAAAGCGCACTCGGCACGCGTCCGCCCGGCATGTGCGGCAGCGGCGTGATCTGCTTCGCTTCGAGTGCTGAACCTTTTGCACCCGGCTTGCCTTGGCTGGTGGTGCTGCCACCAAACATGGTTGGGGCGGTGATGTTGGCTGCCTGCACCTTCTCCAGCACCTCCAACAAGTCCTTGCCTTCCACCGGAGGACGCAGCGTGAGGATGGCATAAAGGATGCCGCCGAGGGAAAAGATGTCAGAGCGTGCATCCATGTCGGCGACCTGTCCCATCGCTTGCTCAGGACTCATGTATTGCGGTGTGCCCATCACCGCACCTTCCATGGTGGCGGTGAAGGAGGCGGTAGAGGAGCGCGGACACTCCTGTCCGCTGATTGGATCCGGAACAGAGCGGACAGGAGTGTCCGCACTCCCGTCCAAAATCTTCGCGATGCCCCAGTCCATCACAAGCACTTCACCAAACTCACCGACCATGATGTTTTCCGGCTTCAAGTCGCGATGGATGATGCTCTGCGCATGGGCAAAGGCCAGCGCGTCGCACACCTTGCGGAAAATGGTCAGCAAACGATCCAGCGTGTAATGCGACAGGGCTTCCGGCTTCTCCTTGCGCAGGTCATCCAGGATGTCCTGCAAGGTGACCCCCTTGACCAGCTTCATGGTGTAGAAGAGCTGACCTTCAGAGTCGCGACCGAGGTCATAAACGGGCACGATGTTCGGATGTGCGAGCTTGCCGAGCACGGCGGCCTCCTGAATGAAGCGCTGCTTTTGATCGTCACTGCATTCTACCTCGGAGAGGATGACCTTCACCGCGATGGTTCGCCCGAGTTTACAATCGCTGGCCTCCAGGATCGCGCCCATGCCGCCCTGCGCGATGCGGCGACCAAAGACGAACGGCACGGATGCATCGGGATTGGCGCCAACGTATGAACCGCCATCTTGCGATGAAATCGCGACCGATTTGGCGACGATGAGCGTCTGCAGGTCGTCGGGAATGTCAGCTCCCGGGTTTGGGATGGGTGAATCGTCAGGTACGGATTGCATCGGCGTGATGGAACGTGGAACGCCGTTCTGATATGGCAATGACATTAAGGAAAGCGCTGGAGTCTTGAGTTGCCTGGATGGTTAGGGGCTGGAAGTATTTTTGAACTCCTGAGTTGGAAAAATGCATGGACGCGTGCCTAGTCGGAGCATGATGATTTCACGCTCACTGGTCCTTTTTTCCCTCGCCATTTCCTCGCTCCATGCCGCCGAGCATGATGTCGTCATCTATGGCGGCACCTGCGCCGCAATCACCTCCGCCGTGCAGGTGAAGAAGATGGGAAAGTCCGTGATCATCGTTTCGCCGGACAAACATCTCGGTGGACTCAGCAGCGGCGGTCTTGGCTTCACCGACACGGGAAACAAGGCGGTCATCGGCGGCCTGGCGCGTGATTTTTATCATCGGATCTACCTGCACTATCAGAAGCCGGGATCCTGGGTGCAGCAGAAGCAGTCCGAGTACGGCAACAAAGGCCAGGGCACTCCGGCGATGGATGGTGACAGCCGCACGATGTGGATCTTTGAGCCTCATGCGGCGGAGCAGGTGTTTGAAGATTACGTCAAGGAGTTCGGTCTCGAAGTCATGCGTGACGAGTGGCTCGACCGCGCCAAAGGCGTGAAGAAAGAGGGCGGCAAAATCGTGGCGATCACCACACTCAGCGGCAAGACCTATGCGGGAAAGATGTTCATCGACGCCACCTATGAAGGCGATCTCATGGCCGCGGCAGGTGTGGATTACCACGTCGGTCGCGAGGCCAACAACGTCTATGGCGAAGAGCACAACGGCGTTCAGGTCGGTGTGCTGCACCATCGCCATCACTTCGGCGCGGTGAAGGAGCCGATCAGTCCCTACAAGGTGCCGGGCGATCCGAAGAGCGGCGTGCTGCCGCGTGTGAGCAGCGCTGATCCCGGCAAAGTCGGTGAAGGTGACAAGCGCGTGCAGGCCTACTGCTTCCGCTCCTGCTACACGACCGATCCCGGCAACCGCATCCCCTTCCCCAAGCCCGAAGGCTACGATGCCAGCCAGTATGAACTGCTGCTGCGCGTGCTGAACACCGGCTGGGGCGAGTTCTTTGAAAAGTTTGATCCCATCCCGAATCACAAGACCGACACGAACAATCACGGCCCATTCAGCTTCGACAACATCGGCTTCAATTACGACTATCCCGAAGCCAGCTACGAGAGGCGCCGCGAGATCATCGCCGAGCACCGCACTTATCAGCAGGGCCTGCTGTGGTTTGTAGCCAATGATCGGCGCGTGCCAAAGAAAGTGCAGGAGGAACTGCGCACCTGGGGCCTGCCGAAAGATGAATTCACCGACAACGGCAACTGGTCCCACCAGCTCTACATCCGCGAGGCCCGCCGCATGATCGGCCAATACGTCATGACCGAAAACGAGCTGCGCAAAAAGAAGCCCACGCCCGATTCCGTCGGCATGGGCAGCTACACCATCGACAGCCACAACGTGCAGCGCCACATCACAGCAGAGGGTTATGTGCAGAACGAAGGCGACATCGGCGTGGGCACCAACGGACCGTACGAGATCGCCTATGGCTCGCTGATCCCGAAGGAGGGCCAGGTCAGCAACCTGCTCGTTCCCGTCGCCATGTCCGCCAGCCACATCGCCTATGGCAGCATCCGCATGGAACCGGTGTTCATGATCCTCGGTCAAAGCGCCGCCACCGCCGCCGTGCTTGCCCTGAATGACGGCGTGGCCGTGCAAAAACTGCCCTATGCCAAACTGCGCGGGCAGTTGCTCAAGGACGGTCAGACCCTGGAATACAGTGGTCCGAAGACCTCGCGTGGCGTGGATCCAAAATCGCTCAAGGGCATTGTTCTCGATGACTCGCAGGCCAGGCTGACCGGCGAGTGGAAGGAAAGCGGCGCGGCCAAATCCTTCATCGGTGACGGCTACAGCCATGACAACAACGCGAAGAACGGCAAGGCGAGCGCGCGCTTTGAAGCGAAGCTCCCGAAGGCCGACAAATACCGTGTCATGCTCGCCTCAACGCCTAACAACAACCGTGCCTCCAACGCGCCCGTCGAAATTCACCACGCAGGCGGCGTGCAGAGGCTGAAGCTCGATCTCAGAACGCCCAAGCCCGCCGACGGCGTCTTCTGGCTTGATCTCGGCGCGTACGACTTCCAGGGCGAAGCTTCCGTCATCATCACCAACGAAGGCACCGACGGCTACGTCGTCATCGACGGCATCCGCTGGCTGCCAGCCGGTGAGTGATCACGTCCCGCGCCGTTTCAGCACGGCCACCCAGCGGTCCACGGACTTGCCGGGCGCATCGGACAAGGCGCGCGAGCGCGTGTTGCGCCTGTTGCTCACCACCTCCATGCCCAGAGACTCGAGCGCCCGAAGCGCCAGGCGGTGCTCCTTGTCAAAGTAACTGGTGATCACGAGCATCCCGTCCGGCCGCAGTTTGGCGATGCCTTGATCGAAGATTTTCTTCCACAGTTCCTGTCCGTGCCAGAAGTTCTGATGGCGCAGAAA
>CANJVS010000108.1 GCA_947477755.1 Verrucomicrobiaceae bacterium
GCAGGATGAAGCGAACCGGCGCTGGTTAACCAAAAGAGTGTTGGTTGAACTCTCTGGCGCAACCACCCGGGAACTGGGGCAGGTGCCCGGGGTTGCCAGGACGGAAGCCCGTGGTTCCTACGCCGTGGTTACCTTTGCCGGTGATCCATCTGTCGCCATCGACGGGGCCAGGCGTCTCAGCCGGATGGCAGGTGTTCGCTCTGCAGAGCCCATGCTTGCGCGGCAATGGCAGCACCGCTTTGTGCCCAACGATCCGCTCATGAGTCACAATACAGCCAATGCGGGCTATCAGTGGCATTTGCAAAACACGGGGCAAAATGGAGGAGTCAGCGGGATCGATCTCAACGTCGTGCCGGCCTGGGATTCCTACAAGGGCGGCGGCATCCGGATCGGCATCGTAGATGATGGACTCGAAGTGAGCCATCCCGACCTCGCGGCCAATGCGGATACGGTCAATGATCGTGACTTCAATGATCTGGACAACGATCCGTCGCCGGGCACCGGCAATTTCCATGGCACCTCCTGCGCAGGTGTCGCCGCAGCTGTGGGCAATAACAGTCTCGGTGTCAGTGGCGTCGCACCTGAGGCCATGCTGGTCGGTCTGCGCCTCATCGCAGCGCCGACGACTGATGCGGATGAAGCGGATGCCCTGAACTTCAAGAACGACATCATTGACATCAAAAGCAACAGCTGGGGGCCGTACGACAATGCCTATGGCTCCAGCGGTCCGGGTCCGCTGAGCAAAATCGCGATTGCCAATGCTGCCACGAACGGGCGCGGTGGCAGGGGCACTGTTTTTATCTGGGCTGCTGGCAATGGCAATGGCAACGGTGACGACTCAAACTACGATGGCTGGGCTGCATCTCCCTATGCAATCGCCGTGGGGGCGGTCGGTGATGATGGTGAAGACGTGGCCTATGGTGAACCCGGGGCGAACATTCTGGTGTGCGCGCCATCCAATGGCGGCAAGCAGGGCATCACAACCACCGACCTCAGTGGTGCCACAGGATACAATGCCGGAGTCAGTCCGGACTACACGAATGCTGATTTCACCAACTCCTTTGGCGGCACCTCATCGGCTACACCATCCGTGGCTGGAGTTGTGGCGTTGATGCTTCAGGCCAACGCCAATCTGACCTATCGCGATGTTCAGGAAATCCTCATGCGCACGGCAAGAAAGAATGACCCGAACGACGGTGGTTGGGTGTCGAATGGCGCGGGTTTCGATTTCCATCATCGTTATGGTTCCGGGCTTGTCGATGCCCAGGCCGCCGTAGCTCTAGCCACCTCGTGGACACCTTTGGCGGCACAGACGACACGCACGCAAAATGCATCCGGATTACCCCTTCCAATTCCGGATGGTGATTCAGCAGGACTCACCCGGACTTTCAGCGTCGAGCACGCCAACAACTTGCGCATCGAGCATGTGACCGTGAGCGTGAAGGCCACGCATTCGTATCGCGGCCAACTCGAGTGGTATCTTACTTCACCCAGCGGCGTCACTTGCCGCCTGGCACGCGCCCGAGGCAATGACACTGGCGCCAATCTTGACTGGACCTTCATGGCCACGCACTTCTGGGGAGAACGCTCCGAGGGTGATTGGAAACTTCAGGTCTATGACACCGATCTTGCCAGCGCCGGAACCCTTGATGAGGCCACGATCACTTTTCAAGGCACGCCAGCTTCTGAGACACTGCCGGCTCCTTTCATCACTTCCTCTCTCATCATCGTCGGGCGTGAGGGTGCCAGCATGGATTATCAGATCACGGCTTCAAACTTTTGCTCCAGCTTCAATGCCTATTTTCTGCCGCCGGGCTGGACGGTGAACACCACCACCGGTCGCATCACCGGAATGCCCGGCGGCACTGGAGCTTTCTATGGCTATTTATCGGCCAGCAATGCCACCACCACGACTTTTCAGGATGCAGTGTTTTACATTCTCGCCGCTGATCCCGAGCTTTCAGTCGCTGTCGAGCAGCAGGCTGATTTGAAAATCGTTCCTTTTGGTTACGCCGACTGGTTTAAACAAATCGCGACAAGCCATGATGGTATCGACGCCGCGCAAAGCGGTGCGGTGAATCATGAGCAATACTCAGGAGTCGAGTTCACCGTGGAGGGACCAACCCGGATGGAATACCAATGGAAGGTTTCGTCGGAGCAGGGTTATGATTACCTTGTGCTCGCTGTGGACGGTTATGTGAAAGCCTACATCACCGGCGAGGTGAATTGGACGCAGGTGACTTACGACATGGGGCCGGGAACTCACAATGTGGACATCTATTACATCAAGGATGAGGCCGTCGTCAGTGGTCAGGATGCGGGGTGGGTGGATGAACTTGTTTTCACGCCCATCACCACGGCTCCTGTCGTCACGGGAGCTTCTATCCTTGCCTATGAGAGCACTGCCATGCGTTATCAAATCATGGCCACAAACGCGCCTGCATCTTATAGCACCACGGGTTTGCCAGCCGGACTGCTTTTGTCCAACACCACGGGACTGATATACGGCAGCACCACCGCCGTCGGGGTCTACCCGATCACGCTTGAAGCAACGAATGCTTTCGGCACGGACACAGCCATCCTCACACTCACTGTCGGCACCCTTTCCGAAGGCCTTGCCGCGGTAATGGATGCACCTGCTCAAGTGATCGCTTCCTCCGGCGATTTGGCCTGGATTCCGCAGGCACTCTACGCGCACGATGGCAGTGACGCTGCACGCAGCGGTTCGATTGGCGATCTACAGCATAGCGACATGAGCACCATGGTCACAGGTCCCGCCAAGATCACTTTTTACTGGGGTATCTCCTCCGAGGCAGATTACGACTATCTGCGCTTTTACATTGATGGCACTGAGCGCAGCGCCATCAGCGGAGAAGTGGGCTGGACTCAGCAGACGTTCATCGTCCCGGCGGGCGATCACAGCTTGAAGTGGTCCTACATCAAAGATGATTATGTCCGGTCAGGACTCGATTCAGGATTCGTTGATGAATTGCATCTCTATGCGGACAGTGATGGAGACGGTTTCTGGGCTGATGAAGAGGCCGCATTTGGCACCAGCGATTCGGAGGCTGGAGATGGGCCGCATGCGAGCGTCACACCCTTCTCGGGTGCGGGTGTTTCGGTGGAGTTCCCATCCGTGGTCGGAAGGCAATACCAGGTGCAACACAGCGAGGATCTGAAAAACTGGACCAGCATCACGATCACGGCCACCAGCACAATCTCATCGTGGACTGACTCGTCTGCCAGTGCGGCTCCCCGCCGCTTTTATCGCGTGGCGACTCCTTAAATTTTCAGCCGGCAGTGCGGGCCACATGACTCGTCAGCAAACACTTGCCCTTCATCTGCGTAATGAGTGACGCGATTGTTCATGCAGTCCTGTTCACTTTCGTTACTCAATTTCCAATCCATTCCCAAAATGTCCTCCCAGCCCGCCAATCATGCCTCCCGCCGCAACTTTCTTCAAACGGCGGTCGGTTTCACCGCTGCCGTGATCGCCGGATTGCCACGACATGCTTCCGCCGCGCCGATGGCAACCATCATTGAAACCAAAGTCATCTCAAATCAGCCACAGTTTTATCACGGGTGGCCGACCCTGGCCCGGCGGGCCAATGGCGAATTGTGGGTCACGTGGTCTGGTGGACGCGAATCTCATGTGTGCCCATTTGGACAGGTACTCGGCATGACGTCGCGTGACAACGGTGCTTCATGGACCTTCCCGCGTGTGCTGCTCGACAGCGCCACTGATGACCGCGACTCCGGCGTGCTGGAAACGACGAAGGGTACGCTCATCGTCTCCACATTCACGTCCCTGGCCTATGAGGACCATCTTGCCAAGGCCACCGCTTTCGCGGAGCACACCGACAAAGGGTGGTCGACCCAGAGCATGCCGCCGGAGCAAATCGCGAAATGGAAGTCCGCACAGGCACGGCTGAGCGATGAGGAACGAAAAGCTGAACTCGGCGAGTGGATCATTCGCTCAACTGATGGCGGTAAATCGTTTTCAACACGCATTCCCACCATCGTGAACAGCCCGCACGGACCCATTCAACTCAAAGACGGTCGCCTGCTCTACGCGGGCAAGTGTTTGTGGACCGGCGACCGGAAAATCGGCGTCGCTGAATCCAAAGACGATGGACTAACCTGGCAATGGCTGGCTGAAATCCCTGCGCGCAAAGGTGACAAAGATGCGTATCACGAACTCCATGCCGTTGAGGCTGCTGACGGCACCATCATCGCGCAGATCCGAAATCACAACGACGCCAACAAAGGGTGGACACTTCAAACAGAATCCACCGATGGCGGCAGGACCTGGAGTGAACCGCATCCCATCTGCTTCGGCCTGCCTTCTCATTTGCTCAAACTCCGTGATGACCGACTGATCATGACCTATGGCCACCGTCGCAAGCCATATGGCAATCAGGCGCGCATCAGCAGCGACAATGGCAAAACCTGGAGCGACGAAATCATCATCTCAGGCGACGGCATCGGCGGAGATCTTGGTTATCCGAGCACCGTGGAGCTGGCGGATGGCACATTGCTCACCGTATGGTATGAGACGATGAAGGAGCCCAAACTCGCCGTATTGCGTCAGGCACGGTGGAAGCTTGGTTAGAATTCGCATCCAGCTTCAGTTTCTATCCTCTGCGCTCAGCATGCCATTGCGGTTTCTGCTGGCGGCCCCTCTCCCAACAACCAACATCATGAATCAAATCGATCTCAATCATCGCAATGCCATCATCACCGGTGGTGCACGTGGCATCGGCCGCGCCATCGCTGAACGCCTTCTCGCCTCTGGCGCTCGTGTCTCACTCTGGGATGTCGATGCCGCTGCGCTCGCGCAGGCTTCCGCCGAAATGGGCACGCCCGACACTGTTCATACCGCCACGGTGGACCTCGCTGATCTCGCATCAGTCCAGGCTGCCACCGAAGCAACCGTGAAAGCGTTTGGTAAAATCGATATTCTCGTGAACAACGCAGGCATCACTGGCGGGAATGCAAAGACCTGGGAACTCGACCCGGCTGATTGGCGGCGTGTGATGGACATCAATCTCAACGGTCCGTTTTATTGCTGCCACAGCATTGTCCCGCACCTGCTCAAAAATGGCTACGGACGCATCGTCAACATTGCCTCCATTGCCGGTAAGGAAGGTAATCCAAATGCCGCTCACTACAGCGCCTCAAAGGCTGCCGTGATCGCTCTGACCAAATCGCTGGGCAAAGAACTTGCCACCGCAAACATCGCCGTGAATGCCGTCACCCCCGCCGTCATTGCCACCGACATCCTGCTGCAAATGCAGCAATCGCACATCGACTACATGCTCTCGAAGATCCCGATGGGACGCTTTGGGAAAAAGGAGGAGGCGGCAGCACTTGTGGCCTGGCTCTGCTCTGAAGACTGTTCCTTCACCACGGCATCTGTTTTCGATCTCTCCGGCGGGCGGGCCACGTACTGACGCAGCAGCGATCGTTCTTTGGATCACCACCACTAGTCCAAGGCCCTGACCATGTGGAGTTTAGGGCTTGTGTTTTGGCGCTGAAATGGCATCAAATCACGCAATGCCCCCCCGGATCGCTAGCCTGTTTCAATGTTCCCGACTTTGGGTTCATGCCTGGTTTCTGTTCGCATTGATCGCATCGATCGCGACAACGTCTCATGCTGTCGGTGCTTGGACATCGCTTGCTCGCAATGCGCCGGGGCCGATCGGTTTGATGATCCTGCTGCCAGATGGCACGGTCATGGCGGCTAACTCGAGCACTTCATCGACTTGGTACCGACTCACTCCGGACGCTCAGGGACACTACGTCAACGGTACCTGGACCACGCTGCAGTCGATGCATGACACGCGACTCTATTATTCATCGCAGGTGCTGAAAGACGGACGCCTCTTTGTTGCCGGTGGTGAATATGGCATCGGGAAAAAGACAGGTGAGACCTACGATCCTCTGACCAACACCTGGAAAATGGCACCTCCGCCAGGTCATGCGTTCAGCGACTCAAACTCGGAAATTTTGCCGGACGGGCGCGTGCTTGTCGCTCTTGTCGAGGGCTCACTCAGGGGCACCATTTTATTCGATCCAACAGCCAACACCTGGACACTCGGGCCGACTTGTCTTGGCATCCACAATGAGTCCGCCTGGATCAAGCTGCCTGATGAAAGCATCCTGCAGGTGGACCGCAACACGACGAATTCTGAGCGCTACATCCCTTCGACGAACCAGTGGATCGCCGACGCGACCGTGCCTGTATCACTCTTTGATCCGTATGGACTCGAAACAGGGGCCGCTCTGCTGCTGCCGAATGGCAAAGTTTTTCATATCGGCTCACTCGGGCACAATGCGACCTACACACCCTCGGGCAGCACAACCAACGGCGCATGGACTGCTGCGATCGATCTGCCAAACTCCACCGGCCAGCCTGACGGCCCGGCGGCAATGCTGCCGAATGGAAAAATCCTCTGCGCGGTCTCACCGGTTCCCACTTCTGCCAACCACTTTCCGTCGCCAACGACCTTTTACGAATACGACTACACGACCAACTCGTTCGCTTCAGTCGCGACGCCCTCAGGAGGCACTCTAAACCACGCCTGTTACTTTGGCACGATGCTCGTTTTGCCGGATGGCACGGTGCTTTACTCGGATTTCGCCAGTAAAATTTACAGCTACCAGTTCGACGGTTCTCCGATCGCCGCCGGCAAGCCGACGATCACCAGCATTGTTCAAAATGCGGATGCCTCCTTTCATCTCACCGGCACCCTGCTCAATGGCCTAACCGAAGGCTCGAGCTACGGCGATGACAATCAGAACAACACGAACTATCCAATCGTCCGCCTCACGAGCAGTGGTGGAGGAACCGTCTATTATGCACGCACAAACAACTGGAGCAGCACGGGTGTGGCGACGGGCAGCACGCCTCAGACGACTGAATTCTTCCTGCCCGCAGGATTGCCGGCGGACACTTACTCGGTGTCCGTGATCGCCAATGGCATCAGTTCTGATCCCGTCTCATTGGTTGTTCTGCCAATCCTCGTCAGCCTGAGCGCTGCGACCGCGACGGAGGGTGCGGCACCAGTGAATGGAACAGTCACCCTGCCTTCCGCCCCCGTGGCGGATACCGACATCACACTGACATCGAGCGCCACGTCCAGGGCCACTGTTCCGGCAACGGTGACCGTGCCTGCGGGACAGACATCAGCTTCTTTCCAACTGACGGTCGTTGATGATGCGCTTCTCAACGGTGCTCTCTCAACCGTGGTATCCGCCTCAGCCAGCGGATATCAGAGCGGTTCGACGCTCTTTGTGGCGAAGGACAATGAGACATCCATTCTCTCGGTCACACCTGCCTCGAGTTTCTCTTCATCAGGCCCGTACGGCGGAACCTTTTCGGTATCGACCCTCACCTACACCCTCACGAATAACGGCAACACGAGCTTGAACTGGACTGCCGCAAAGGCGTCTTCTTCGACATGGTTAACCCTTTCATCCACGAGTGGCACGCTGGCTGCCGGAGCAAACACCACGGTGACAGCAAGCCTCGCGGCAAGCGCTACGACACTTAGTGCGAGCACCACCAGTTACACGGACACGGTCGTATTCGACAACACGACGACAGGAGAGGGTGATGCGGGACGCAATGTCACACTGACAGTGAACAAGGCCTCGCCCACGTTCTCAACGCTGACAGCCTCACCCACCATCACCTACGGTACGGCATCGGTCACTTTGTCGGGCAAGCTTGCGGCCGCATCCGGTGTCGCGCCACCGTCGGGATCAACGGTGTCGGTCACGATCAATGGCGCGACGTCGAC
>CANJVS010000109.1 GCA_947477755.1 Verrucomicrobiaceae bacterium
CTCCCATAGGCGGCCCATTTCATAATAGCAGCGGCCCAGACGATAATAGAGTGAGGCATCATAATCGCCGCGCTTCTCAATCTCTTCGAGCAATGAGTTGTTGGTCTTCAACTTCTCTTCGAGCTCTTCCTTGGTTCCTTTGATCGCGCCTTTCCCGGGCGTCTTGAGGCTTTGCTCCAACTTGGCAATCACGTCCTTCTGCAAACGGCTGATTTCGGCCTTCCTGCGCACCAATTGATAAGCTCCCAAAGCTTCGCGAAAACTCTTCTTTTCGAGCATCTGGTCGCCCAGTTTCAGGTAGATGTTGTTCATCTGGGCCACGTTGTCCCCGCCGCTGGCGAAACCTTTGATATTCTCCATCAGCTTGCCCGCCTCATCCAGATCGCCTTTGGCCACATACAAGTCAGCAGCCATCATGGCCGCCTGAATGCCTTCCGAACTGCGTGTGCCATCGGTGATGATCGATTTGAGCACCGTGAGGGCATCATCGGTCTTCCCCTGTTTCTTTAATGCCTCGGCAACAAACAAGCCAGCCTCGGCTTTCATGGCTGGAGCGCTGTTCACCACCGCTTTGAGAATCTCGATACCCTTGTCCGGCTCCCCCTTGTTAATATAGCTGCGACCCAGTGCGAGACGCACTGGATTGATGTACTCGCCATCAGCAAAATTCGCCTGATAGGCTTCGAGCGCCGTGATGGCGTTGGGGTAATCGTTCAGATTGAAATACGAAGCTCCTTTGACAAAAAGGATCTGCGGAAAGGGCTTGTTATTCAGGTTCTTTTCCGCTTCCGCGATTTTCGCCAATGCCTCGGTGTACTTAGCTTCCTGAAAGAGGGCCAGCCCAGCATTCATCAGGGCTTCAGTCGCGGCTTGAATGCTCAAAGCTCCACCGGCCAAAGCGGGAGCTGCAGGTGCGCCGGGAGCTGCGGGTGCGCCGGGGGCGGTTGGAGCGGCGGCTGGGGCAGCGCCCGGTGCTGCTGGGGCAGCGGGCTTGCCGGGAGCGGCAGGTGGTGCAGCCTGACCGAGGACATTTTCTGTCCCGGCAGCAAGAATCAAAACGGCGCAGATGGTGTTACGCATGACGGTCATCGGACGATAAAACTGGGGAGACTGAAACAAGACAATTACGAATCAAGCACCTTGTTTCAGGTATGTAATTGGCGGGATGTAACCAGCAGGATTGTCTCACGGGAAGGTGCACTAGGTGACGATTTTTTTGGAAAAGGACAATTAGCCTAGCAGTCGCACATTTTTTGTCACTAAAGAATGCTTCGTGCAGTGAATAATCGCAAAATAGGCTCGGTTTACCATCGCCCTTTGAGTGCCTTCATCGCGGCAAGCGTGGCTGGAACTTCATGGGTTTCAGTCAGATTTTTTACCACCGCCCCAGTCTGGGCCACCCTGAAGGCCAGCCCGATTTCGGAGAGCAGCGCATCCCCTGCCCCGCCGAGAACCAGAATCTGCATCAAGCGTTCACCGCGTTCATTCGCCGCGCCAGCCAGCCGTTCCAGCGCCGAGTGCCCGCTCTGATCCTTCCCTCCCACCGGGACAGCCGCAAACCTCACCGTGATCTCATCCCGCTCACCCGCCATTGCATGAGCCAGTACCATCAGACCAGCCAGGGCATGAACCTCCACATCGATCCGGGACCTATCGCCGTAGGGCATTAGAAGCAGACGCACCTCGCGCGGACGCTGCCTGCCCGTCAGTTCTGCCTCTACATTTGAAACCTCCACGCCGCCCGAGTAAAAGCGATCCCGCCTCGGCTCGTATCCCATGTTTTCCGGACTCATTGAGGACTCTAAAAAGCTGGCCACTGCGGGAAGGCGTTCAGCATCCGGCTGATTCAGCACCTCGCGCAAAATGCCCACGTAGCGCTCCAAAGCGGACGCTGTCATCTCCCTGCGGAGGGCCGAAGCGTAGGCATAGCCACGCTCCTCAACGCCCTGTTTCTTGTACCACCAGATGCCAAAAGAAAGCGCACCCAGCAGAATGGTACCCAATGGCAGGATGATCAAAGCCGCGCGCACAATGCGTCCGGAGGTGGTGATAGAAGAAGTGGAAGCGACAGTCTCGGGCATGGGGCCACTAGGAATCCAAAAGCTGAAAGCTGAAAGCTGAAACCTCAAAACTGCTAAGATATCAACAGCCTCCGGCGCACTCTTTTGCGGAAACCCCAGATCCCAAGCTGGCATTGAGTCGCCTGATGTGTGCGCGACTTCACTCAGACCTCCACAGCTTCACACTTGTCCCGCCATCCCGGAAAGTTCCAGACGTTCGGGAATCCTGAGCACTGGAGAGGTTTCACCGATTGGATAAGGCAGGTGTTCGTACCGGCCAGAAAAAGACACTCACCATTGGGCTTGTCGATGATCGAAAGCCCTGTGCGGTTTGCATTCAGTCGAGTGCAGTTTTCGACAAACTCAGATTCTTCCCTGCCGAGAAATGTCGCGATCGCCGTCACTTCACTCCCCGTGACATTCACATCCCCGGGCCAACGGCAGCAATTGCCGCAGCGCACGCACTGATAATGAGGAGGAGGTGTGTCAAGCGGTGGAATTTCAGGCATGAGAACTTTTGCATTCGCGGGATCCGAAGAGGCGTCTCATAGTCCACTGATGATCCGCCTCTTGCAACGATTGGATGACAGCAAACCCAGCCCCCACACAGCTGGAAATGCTGCGCAACCAACGTCACCCGAGCTTCGATCCATCACACTGCTGGCGGATGCCGACGAGTCTGCAAGCCAGGCGATCGAGGACTGGGCACGTGGTCTGGACTGGGTGCAGTGGCTGTTTTCCAGCGTTCGCCAGCGCATGCACCATCTGCACTTCAAGCCGGCACCGATCGGGGAGGTGCTGAAGCTGAGACTCGCGTGGGAAAACTTTGCCCATGGCACGCTCACGGAAATCCACGCCCCGCACCTGCTTACAGCCTGGCAGACACTTCAAACAGGAGGCATCACATCGCTGATCGAAATCGATCATGCTTTTTCCAGCACGCTCGACGAAGAGCAATCGGCACGAAGTCTGGAGGCCGGAAGACTCCTGCTCAAAAGCACCCGCGGTGCCCGCTATCAAGGTCCCTTGAGGCATTACCGAAGGGCTTGTGAAGCGACTGAAACGCCCGGTCACTTCCTCACCGTGTGGGCTGCAGTCGGTCATTTCTTTCAACTCAGCGCGACCAACGTCATCGCCGAGTATCTGCGACTCGAATGGGCTCTGGGCACTCGGCACCTGCCTGATCAACCCAAGCTGCATCAGTTGCCGGAGCTCACCGCTCGCCTGATGCAGGGCCGCGCAGAAGCCCTGCGAGTGGTTGCGTGATGGCCTTGGTTGAAAGCTCTCCCCTTAAGCATCACTACTCAACAGGGATGTCCCATGCCTTCAGCCACTCGCTGGATTGAAACTTGTATCCCTCCCTGAGAAGGCGCTGCTCAAGGTCGGGGAGATGGGCTGCGCCATAAAAAATGGCGAGGTGTTTTTTACCGGATTTGATCTGCTTTTGCATCACTTCGAGAGCGTGGCGATTGCGCTCACCGATAATGGCGGTGCCATTGCCGGACTCGATGCCTGCCATGAGTTTCTCAACACGATCAAACTCCCTTCCCACCATGCGCTTCAGTTCAGTAGCGCTGTCCTGGCGCATGAGAATGGCGATGAGTTGCGCCATGCCTGGTTCTTTTTTTCCGGGATCAGCGGTCACAGTTTGAGCGATGGCGGCTTTCATCCAAAGCGTGAGAAAATTCTCCTTCTTTTCCTTCTGGGAATCAAAAAAACCTTCCATGCTCATATCGGCATGAATGAAGTTTCTGGCCTTGTAGTTGATGCATTGAAGCTGGCTTTCGAGCGCAAGTTTCTTGCGCATGGTTTCCTGCATCTGGCCGAGCCATTGCAGTTTGCCCGCACCATCACCCGCTTTCAGTTCCTCACGCAATTCCACGGGGCGACCGACCAGTTCGTAAAGCACCGCATCATAGTTTTTGAACCGGCTGTTCAGCGCATCGAAATACTTTTTATCGGCAATATGCACCGCGCCCACGAGGTCAACGATGACACCTGTGCTTGAGATATATCTAGCGACGGCCGTTTGCAGTGAATCACCATTCTCATCCTCGACGAAACGGATAAAATCATCCGCCATCCCGGCCCCGCTCTGCTGAACGTCCTTAACGTCCGCCCGTGCCGCAATGCTGAGCATCAGGATCAATCCCAAAGCGATGGTGAAAAAATTCATGGCTGGCAGACTAGGTTCGGATAGGACAGGCGCAACAGTGCGCCGTCCCCGCAGGCAGGGCGGAAGAGACCAGTTCAGATAAACGAACTACCATCTTCGTTCGAAGGAACCTCCGCAGCGCCTGCGTATCCGATCCATGTCACCAATCGCGCTCTGCCTTTCTCTTACACTAAGCCTCACTGGTTTCGCGATCGCACAGACCAGTGTATTAACGCTCGGTGCCGTGGGCGATGGCAAGACTGATGACTCTGCGGCCATTGAGAAAGCGGTGCTTTCTCATGGCAGCCTGCTTTTCCCAAAAGGCACTTACCGGCTGACTCGCACAATCAACATCCCGCTGAGTGAAACCGGTTTCGCTGCGCTGTCCGGAGATGGCACTGCTCGCATTGTGATGGCTGGAGCGGGGCCAGCCTTTTTTTTCAAAGGCAGCCATGAAGGCACCGCCGCACCTAGCAGCTTCAAATCGCCCGTGTGGAAAAAAGAGCGCACGCCGATGGTAAGCGGCATTGAGATCACAGGTGAGCATGCCGAGGCTGACGGCATCGAGGCCGCAGGAACGATGCAACTCACTCTCAGCCGCGTGGTCGTGCGCCAATGCCGTCATGCCGTTCACCTCACCACGCGCAATCGAAACGTGCTTATCACCGGATGCCACTTCTATGAAAACAGCGGCATCGGCATCTTTCTGGATCAACTGAACCTCCACCAAATCAACGTCATCGGCAGCCACATCAGCTACAATGGCGGCGGGGGCATCGTCTCGCGTGGTGGCAACGTGCGAAACCTGCACATCGGCACCTGCGACATTGAAGGCAATCATTCAGAAAAGGGACCTGCTGCGGCAAATGTCGAACTCACCTCGACGGGTGGCTCCATCGGTGAAGTGGCCATCACGGGTTGCACGCTTCAGCACACCAGCAAAGCGCCCGGATCGGCAAACATCCGCATCAACGGCGCAGGCACAGATGCCAGCTTGGAAAACCGTATCGGGCGGGCTCAAACACGTGAGGGAAATGTAACCATCACCGCCAATGTTTTCAGCGATGTGCGGGTAAACATCGAGGTGCGCGATTCACGTGGGGTGACAATCACCGGAAATACGTTCTGGGAGGGTTTTGAGCACGATATCCTGGCGGAAAATTGCGAGCATCTCATGATCACCAGCAACAACTTCGACCGCAATCCGCGCTATGCCGTGAATGGTTTCCAAAATGCCGAAAACAATGGCATCACACTCACCGATTGCTCGGACAGTTCACTCACCGGCAACGTGATCTCAGGTGTCTGGCGTCAGCGTGCAGCCGTGGATGTCACGGGGGGCAGCCGGTTGGTGATTGCTCAAAACCAGATCCTTGATTCCGACGGTGCCGGCCTGCGACTTGAAGGTGTGAAACACAGCCTGATCACCAACAACATCATCCGTGATGACCGGCCCGATGAGAAGCGCAGCGGGGAGCCATCTCTGCTGATCGTAAAGAGCGCGGAAAATCAGATCAGTTCCAATCTTCTGGGTAACGGACAGAAGGAGCAATAGCTCAGCGCGACAGCAACCCGGCAATGCAAGCCGTGCAATAGCAGGCAAGCAAGCCTCCAACCATGGCTTTCAAACCGAGGCGGGCCAGATCCTGGCGTCTGGACTCCGCCAGCGCACCAATACCGCCAATCTGAATGGCGATGCTGGCAAAATTGGCAAAACCACACAAAGCGTAAGTGGCAATGGTGATACTCTGCGGTTGAAGCCCGCCGGCTTTACTGAGACTGAGGTAACCGATAAATTCATTGAGCACGATGCGCTCACCGAGGATGCTGCCGACGACACGACAGTCCTGCCATGGAATGCCCATGAGCCAGGCAAAAGGCGCATTCACCCAACCAAGAAACGATTGAAGCGGTTTGACATCAGTGATGCCCAAACCACGCAAGCCAAGCGAAAGCAGGTAGTTTGCCAAGGCGATGACAGCGACGAAAGCGATGAGCATTGCCATGACATTGATGGCAAGCTTCATGCCGTCGCTGGCACCATGACATAAAGCGTCAATGCCATTCACGGTTTCGCGCTCAATACGGCGGTGTGTGCCATCAGCCGTGTCACTGACCTCTTCTTCAGGCAGGATGATTTTCGCCATCAAAAGAGCCGCCGGAGCACTCATGAAAGAGGCCGTGAGCAAGTGTCCGGCTGAAATGCCAAACGAGACATATGCTGCCAGAACACCACCGGCGATGGTGGCCATGCCGCCAACCATGAGGGCCAGCAACTCACTGCGAGTCATGGTGGTGAGGTAGGGCTTGACCACGAGTGGAGCTTCCGTCTGACCCATGAAAATATTTGCCGCCGCAGCTAGACTTTCACTACCGCTGGTGCCCATGCACCGTCGCATGATCCACGCAACACCGCGCACAATGACCTGCAAAACGCCATAATGGTAGAGCAGCGATGAAAGAGCCGAGACAAGCACAATCGTGCCGGTGATGGTCACGGCGAAAAGGAATGCATTGTCCGGCCCCCATTTTTCCACAAGCAGGTCACGATTCGCCAAAGGGCCAAAGACCATGGAAACACCTTCATTGGCAAATCCAAGCAACCGGCGGAAGGCACGGTCCAATCCGCCAAAAAACCATGCACCCTCTCTTGTTCTTAAAATCAGCCAGCCAAACGCAAATTGAAGTACCAACCCACCGCCCACTGTGCGCCAGGGAAACCGGCGACGATTCTCTGAAATCAGCCAGGCCAGAGCGATGAAAACAACGAGACCAAGAAAGCCGGCGAAGTTGGAAACAGGCAACATGAGTTCAGCAGAGACAATGCTGACCGCTGGCTTTATGGAAGACTCTTTTGTCCTAAACTTGAGGACGATCCGCCCTGAAGCTTGTTTTGTTCGTCCAAATGATACCAGTCATCAGCAGACATGCGCTGGGCCTGCATCCGGTCACGGTAGGTCACCCCGGCGACGAAACAGGCGACATCGATCACCAGGAAGACCATCGCAATCAGGATGCCCCATTTTTTCAGGCTCTCGTCGATGACTTTATTTTTGTTCACCGAAAACTCCTGTGCCTTCGAGAAGGTCGATTGAAACAAACGGCGCCACTGCCGGGGCTCCCTGGCGACACTGAACGACCACACAAAGAGCGCCGTCAGCACGATGCAGGCGATTTGATATTGGAGTGGGAAGCGCTCGTCCATGATTAATCCTGTCCAGAAAGCTCATGTCATAGAGCGCCCCGATCAAAATGGCAATCACGGATTCTATCAGACGCGCAAGAATTGATCCCCGGCCGGAGAAACTCCCTCTCCAGCAATTTTGGCGCGATTGTTCGCCGCCAGGTGGTTCAGCATGTGCCAGGCATCTTCTGGATCCACGTTCACCAGGGCGCCCAGCGCCTCAGCCGTGACTCCCGAGCCAGAAGATGGCAATTCGGCGAGAACGGCGGACATTTGTTTCAGGAAATCCGTTGCCGCCTTTTTCCCGGCCTCGACTCCGGGCTGGTGATAGGCGTTCACGTTCACCAGCGTGGCGTAAAAACCAACCGCGCGCTCAAACAGGCCCACAAGCATCCC
>CANJVS010000110.1 GCA_947477755.1 Verrucomicrobiaceae bacterium
CACTCAAAATGTTAACTCGCTTTTCTCCCGCAATGTCAACGGATCAAAGATCATCAACATGGGCGGCGGCACCATCAACATCAATAGACTCACGGGAGTGAACGAGAAGTTTGACGGTCTTTTTGTGGGTCGCGGAACAATCAATGTGATCGCCACCGATGCTGCAGGCTGGGAGATTCAAAACAGTACCGTCAGCTCCACGCTCAATAGCAACACCAGTCACACCGGCAGTTTCAACATCAATGGAGGTCTTGTTGTATTGGCTGGCGACGTCACCGACGGAAGTTTGGGTAACAGCGTTCATACCAGTGTCGGCCCCGGCGGCACCTTGAGGCTCAAGACATCGGATAAAATTGGCTCACTCAAGGGTTCGGGTAATCTCCAACTCTCAGGCATCATCACGCCCACGCTCACACTCACTTCAGCCCCCCAGGGCTCACTAGCCACGAGCGTCTGGTCCGGCACATCATCAGGCGCGGGTGGGGTGACTCTCGCCGAGCGCGCCCGGATGATCATCACTTCCAACCAGGGCTACACAGGCCTCACCACGGTGCAGGATGTTGCCAGTCTAACATTGGATTATTCAGGCGTAGGAGTGACCAACATCATCCCCGGTGCACTGCGCATGGCCGGTGGAAATATCCTGCTTAAGGGAGGCTCTTCACTCCTCACGGACTCCGTCTCCTCCAGCACGCTTGCTTCAGGTGACATGATCATTTCCGGGCAGCCTACAGGCACCAAACTTGGCCTGGGTTCAATGACCCGGCAGGCGGGTGGCGTCCTCGAAATTCGTGGCGCTGGGGTCACGACCGGGAACCCCGTCGAACTTGTGGACCTTGGCATTCTTGGTGGCTACGCCACCTTCGGCACGTCTCTCGATTCCTCAGCAGAAGGCAACAGTATCACCACTTGGGCCGTGCCTAATGGTATCAATAATGTCATCACGGGTTTACCACCCACAAGCTACCTGCAGCAAACGCATGTGAATGATCCGGAAATACCGGATGATATCAGCAGTCTGGTTAATTTTAATGCGAGCAAGAGTTTCAAATTGAATGTCGATGTTGGTTCATTGCGCTTCAACACGGCTCCAGCCACCGGGGGGGTGATCACCGTTCTGCTCAGCGGTGCGCCCGGCGATATCATCCGCATCAATTCAGGCGGACTTTTGGTGACAAAAAATGTCGGAGCCAATGACATCAGAATTACCGATGAGGGCGTTGGCATCGGCCTTGCCGGCGGCACCGGGGAGGTGGTGGCTAACGAACTGATCATTCACCAACATAACACGCGCGGCAGTCTTATCCTGAACGCGCCTATTTCCGATGATCCAGATGTGGTTACAAATCCCAACTTGAGTTTTACCAAGACGGGGCAGGGGCGTGTCATTCTGACCCAGACGAACACCTATACCGGTCTCACGAATATTTTCGCCGGGGTTCTGCAATTGGGTGACGGCGGGAGCCTAGGCAGTCTTGGCACTCCCGTGAATGGACTTACCACGATCACCAACAACGGCTATCTGGCGCTCATGCATGGTTCCGGGACTCAAAATGCGATCAATGATCTTGCCGGCTCTGGTTCAGTCCAGGTTGATGGCGGTGCCACTGAAACGCTAGGCGGATCTAATAGCAGCTACACTGGTGCCACTTATGTCTTGGGCGGCAAACTGCGGGCGACCCAGTCGAAATCCCTTGGTTCCACCGACGGTCTGACTTCCGTTGCACCGCTGGCCACTCTAGAGATCGGTGGGACTGGCTTGACGAGTTCGGAAGCCATTTATCTGCGCGGTGGCATTCTGTCCGGGACTGGCACGGGAGCAATTTTGAATGGCGCAATCACACTGGGTTCGGACAGCATCGTTAACTCGATAGCGGGCAATGTGACGCGTTTGGCGGGGCCTGTCCTCGTGAGCCCAGGGGCATCGTTGGCTCTTGGCGGTTCGGGTGCGGTGGTTTTCAACAACGTGAACAATCAGTTCAGTTCCCTGACCGCTGCGGCAGGCTCTAACTTGACCCTTCAAATCGGTGGTGATCCCGCTGCGGCAGGGGCTGCAGGCTCGGTCGGCCGCGCTCTGATCAAAACTGTCAGTGTGAACGATGCAAGTGCCACCAGGGGCAAGGTTGTTGTTAACGTCAACGATGCGCACTTTGTTCTCGGTTCCCTGATCAGCGGAACCGGTGGTCTTACCGTGAACCGGAACACCGTCTACCTGACCGCTGACAACACCTATTCCGGCCCAACCCTTGTCGGCGGGAACGGACTCTCGGTGACTGGCATCGTTGGAACTACGGTGGATGCTTCTGCTGAATTACGCGTCGGTAATGATACCTACACGGGCAGATTCGGCGCAGGCCCCGTGACCATTCAGTCCTCGACGGCTGGACAGACGAATATGCGGTTTCAAACCCTTAGGAACGTGACGGTGAACAACACCATCAGGATCAATCCTTGGTCCACTCCCGCGGCCGTCCCCGCCCCCGGTGCCGGTACCGCCAGAAATACAGTCTTGGTTCGTCATGGTCTGGGATCCCTCAATCTTGCTGGAACCATCATCGCTGGTGATCATGACGGTTCGGGTCGTGATCCCAAAACCCAGCGTGCTTTCCTGCAAACGGACTTTGGTGGCAAGCTGACTGTCAGCGGCACCATCGACAACGGTGCTGACCATCGCTTGAACTTCCAACCTGTTAATAACTCGATCATCGAATTTGCCGGCAGCACCAGCAACGAACTTTGGGGACGCCTTCTCGGCAATAACACGGATAACACAACCGCCGTCTACAACTTCAACACCACAGGAACAACCACACTCAAGGGCTACAACAATTTTGCCAATCCAGGCGGGACCGGACGCCTGCACAACGTTTATATCCAGCGCGGCACACTACTGGTGGATCACGACTATGTTTCGGATCCAGACACGGCCAACACAACGCAAGTCCCGGACGGGATCAATGATGATGCCGATATTTATCTCCTGAGAGGTGCTGCCATGCGATTCAACAAGAATGAAACGACAGGCTTTTTCGCCACTCAAAAGGGTTCCGACATTCAGGTGCCTGCCGGGGTGAAGCTGGTGATTGATGACAACGCCGCGCATGTGATTAACGGCGGTTTTTCAGGTGAGGGAACGGTGCACTTCAATGCGGTCGGTGGTGCCGCCTGGTATGGCCTGTTTGGCCCAAGCACCCTGACAGCCAGTCCACTTATCGGCAGCACGACCCAGATCACCACGGTGCGTGTTTCTGATCTGGATTCTGCCAGCGGTTTGGGGACAGCCTCCACAATCAATCTCGGCATCTCCAGTATTCTTGGCACTGCGCCCCAAGAAGTCCGGCTGGAGTATGTGAATCGGAATCCGATGCAGCATCTCACCAAAAAAGATTTTAACCTGACAAACAGCGGATCGCTGGAGGTCAAGCTCTCAAGCACAGCGGCCGCAGATGGCGCGCTTTCCATCATTATGGATGATGTGGGCGGCTTGGCCGTCAATATGGCGGTCAGCGGTCCTGGTATTGCTCCCGGAACGCGCATCGCCGCGATCAATGCCGGGGCCAACACAGTGACGCTGAGTTCAGCCATTCAGGTTGGCACTCCTTCACAATCTTCGTTGACCTTTGAGGATGTGAGTCAGGCTGGCACGGTCCGCATTGGTGCCAATGGTGCGGGGCCTCTGGTGATTGGTTCAGATCCGAGCAGTGCCGCCGCAGGGAATGGCAAAATCAAAGTCACCAACCTGGGTGCCAAAACGCTCGTCCTGCATGGACGCAATAGCATGGATAACACAGTCAATGGAATGATTGATCAGGGAGACTCAGTGCTCAGCCTCAGCGCCCATCCAAATGTTGGCGCCAACGACATGTATGGGACCACAGGCAAATGGGTGCTCACCAACATCAACAACAACTTCAGCGGCAACCTCTCCGCGGGTTCGGGTATCCTTGAGTTGAGGGGGGATCTGGGAACCGGCGGTCAGACCGCGAGCATCATGGGCAATCTCTCCGGAGCGCGCGTGATTGACCTCGGCGCATCAGGCACCACAGGCACACTGATCTTCAATGATCTAAACTCGGGCACGCTGACGCTTGGTGCCACCACGGTCTTTAACCAAAGCTACACGGGCACAGGAGCCAATGGTGAGATCATCAACAATGGAGCCAAGACCATCGTGATTCAGGGCAATCTGCTCTCCCAGGCATTCAATGTTTCCGGTATCGCTCTTGACGGTGGCGCAACCGCCCTTACGGGCAACCGCACCTGGATTCTCGATGGCACAAACACAGGTGATAACATCATCAATGGTGCCATCAACAACGGCAATGGACCAGTCGTCGGTATCACGAAGGAAGGCCCCGGCAAATGGATCCTTAACAGTACCAGCAACACGATGAGCGGCACCGTCACCGTCAGCCGCGGGTGGCTGGAAATGGCTGGAGGCGCTTCGATCAATGATGATGCTCTGGTCAATGTCACCAATGCAGGCACAGACGGCACGTCCATCGGCGGATCCACCTTCCGCATCCGCAGCAGTGAAACCATCGGTGGTTTGGCAGGAACCGTCGGCACCAGTGCCATCATTGATGCTGGTGTGCTGACCGTGCGCAATGCCGCCCAAACTTTCTCCGGCATCATCAGCGGTGGTGGCGGCATCACACGCACCAACAATGATGGCACCCCTCGTGTTTCAACCATCACCAACAAGAACACCTACACCGGACCGACCGCGATCACGGCCAATGGCGTTAATTTTGTCGCCAACCGCATCGATGTTTATCACCTGCAGGATGGCGCCAGCGGGATCGGAAACGCCGCCAATGCAGCTTCGAACCTGGTCATCGAAACCAACAGTGGTGCTGGCGGTCTGCGCTGGTTTGGCTTCACCAATCAGGCGACCAGCCGACTCTTCACCATGGTTTCCGGGTTCGTTGCCAGCATTGTGATACCCCCAGGCGGCGGCGGCGTTCATAGCATCGTGCCGAATGTTATTCTTTCCGGTAACGCAACCGCCACCGCGACACTTGGTCTCAGTGCTGCAAACTTCACCATTGCAGGTGGTACCACAGCTTACTCTGCGGCACCAAGTGTGAACATCACCGGCGGCGGAGGCACGGGTGCCACTGCTGCGGCGCTGCTGGGCGTGAGTCAAGCAAGCTTCACCATCGACGGAGGCACCACGGTTTACTCAACGGCACCAAGCGTGAACATCACCGGTGGTGGAGGTGCGGGTGCCACCGCCACTGCGGTGCTTACCGCGGGTGTGGTTTCAGGAATCACCATCACCTCGCCAGGGGCTGGGTTCACTTCAGCACCGTTGATTGACTTCACGGATGGCGTGGTTACGACGCCCGGGATCAACCCGAGTGGAACGGGGAATGCCACTAAATTTGTGGTGTCCGCCGTGACCGTGACAGCTGCGGGCAGCGGTTTTACCTCGGCGCCATCGATTGCCTTCACGGGCGGCGTTGTCACGACGCCTGGGACCGACCCGACAGGCACTGGCAATGCGACGAACTTCATTGTAGCAGTCATCCAAGTCACCAACCCAGGCTACGGATACATCAGCGCGCCTAGCGTCAGTTTCACTAGCGGCACCGGCACGACCGCAAGAGCAAACTTGTCCGCCCCTAGCACGTCTAGCATGGTCGCCAACCTCTGGGCGGATGGCACCGTGATCGGCACCACCGCGCCGAAGATCGAGTTCACCAATGCGGGACTCATTGCCTTCTCTGAAGCAGTCAACAGCACTCAAACCCTGGTGCTGCGCGGGAACACGA
Source organism: Verrucomicrobiaceae bacterium (assembly GCA_947477755.1). GTDB lineage: Bacteria > Verrucomicrobiota > Verrucomicrobiia > Verrucomicrobiales > Verrucomicrobiaceae > Prosthecobacter. The sequence goes on from CANJVS010000110.1 coordinate 5,778, forward strand.
TTGCCGACAACCTGTTCGCTCCACAACTCACCAACAATGGAACAGGCGCCACCTCTCTTTCCAAGATAGAAGCCGGCATGTGGGTCGTCAGCAATCCCGCCAACAGTTTCACTGGCGGCACGACCATCACGGCGGGGACGCTCGCCATCACCAGCGGCACCGCTCTGGGGTCTGGACTGGTGACCATCAATGGCGCTGGGGGTGTAGGCTTGGAACTGCGCGGAACCATGACTGTGGCAAACAACATTACGAACTCGACCGCAGCAGGCAGCATCGTCGTCCGCAGCGGCAGCAGTGTTTTGAGTGGTCTACTGACTTTGACTGGTAACATGCCTATCGGGGTGGACCAGGGTGCTTCGATGACGATCAATAACGCCACTTCGGCCATCACAGGAGCGGGCCAGTTGCAGAAATTTGGACCCGGCAGCCTGACTCTCTCCGGCACCAATGCCGCGACTTGGACTGGTGCCGTGCTGGTGCGAGGAGGTGCCCTGGTGTTGGACTACAGCACGAATACAGGGAGTAAAATTCCGGACGGCGCCGTCCTGACACTGGGGGGCTCAGGTGGCATCACTCTGGCAGGCGTTGATGACAACGTCGGAGGTGTGAGTAATGTTTTTGGCACGACAGGTGGAACGGTGAATTTGGCCGGCAACAGCGCTGTTCCCGAAGCCATTCTCTCGGCGACTCTCGCTCAGGGGGCGAATGCGATCACACGCAGCAGCGGTACGTCGGTCATTAATTTGGCGGCAATCACTCGCACTGTTGGTAGCGGTGCTACGATCGACTTCAGCGCGGCAGGCATTGCGACGACCAACAACTTCAACGGGGCAACCAACGGAATCCTCTCGACCACAGGTGGCGCTGCGGGCACGGCAACGGGTGCTTATGCCACGGTTGGCAAAACCAATTGGGCTGTCGCGGCAGCAAGTGGCACGAATATCCCGATCACTGCGCTGGCCACTTACGGAGCCAACACTTACGCACCTGACACGAACACGGATGTGACTGCTGCCGCCGCCACCACGGGTGCAGCCACCACGAACACCCTGCGCTTCAACACAGCTCAGGCGACGACACTGACCCTAACCGGCACCCTGAGTCTCCAGTCCTCCGGTATTTTGGTTACTCCGAACGTGGGTGCTTTCCCAACAATCATCACGGGTGCGGCCATCCAGAATGCGGCAAACACGACAAGCCTTGATGCCGTTCTCATTCACCAGCACAACACGGCTGGGGCTCTCCAGATCGATTCGATCATTCAAAACAATACGAATGCACAGCAAATTACCAAATCAGGGGCGGGTAAGGTCTTCTTAAATGCGCTGAATACGCAGACAGGCGCGCTGAACCTGAACGAGGGCGAACTCCAGGTCGGCGGAACAGCCGCTGCCCCAACGACGGCGACTGCTGCTGCTCTGGGTGGGGCCAACGTGGCCATCAACATGAGTCAGGGGACGACTCTCACGTTCCTTTCAAACAATGCTACTGTCCAGGATTTGGCCGCGATTCAAGGTGGGGGAACCATCGTGATGGCCGCTGGTAATACCATGCCGCTGTTGATGGACACGGATAATGGCAGTTTCTTTGGTGAAATGGTAGTGAGCGGCGGCACTCTCCGCGCTGCCGCAGCGAATGCACTCGGGTCTCCCCGTGGGATCACCACGGTAAACAGCGGCGCAACTCTGCAAATTGACACCAGCGTCACCATTCCCGAACTGATCACCTTCAATCAAGGTGCCACGCTGGGAACACTGGCTGCGGCTGTCGCAGTCCTGAACGGCAAACAGACTTTCGCCAACACCACACCCGGCGGTCTAACCATCAACATCCCAGCTCCTGCGGTGGTGGGATCCGTGGGCCTGAACATCACTGGCATTGTCTATGCGGACAAAGGTTTCACCAAAACCGGCGATGGTATCCTGCAACTCAGCGCCAGCCAGTTCACCAATGTGCTGGATGGTTTCACCACGGCCAACACAGG
>CANJVS010000111.1 GCA_947477755.1 Verrucomicrobiaceae bacterium
CGCGTCGGCGACCTGCCGCAGAACCTCGCCCTGCTGTATCCGCGTCCCATCACCTTCATCGGCAAAATCCCGCCCGCCTTTGCATGGACAAAACAGGTCTATGAAAAACTCGGTGCCGGCGACCGCATTCGCGTCATCAGCAGCGCGCGCGAGTGGCAGCCACGGGCGAAGTGAATGCTTCGAACAGTCCGCGTTGCCCATGCACAATCAAATGGCTCACGAGCAGAGCATGGAAGCGTTTTGTCTGCGGACGACTCGATCGTAAAAAGCTTTATTTGGCGTCCCACAGGAAGTGCTCGAGGCGGATCTTGGTGGCGCGCTCCTTGGCCTCCGCGGCCCGGTCACCTTTTGAATTGGCAAGCTTTTCGGAGAGTCGCGCGGCGGCCTCCCATTGCTTGGTGGCTTCCAGCAGATCGATGCCGAAGAACCCGGCGCGGTAGAACCATCGAAACTCAACCGGATCGGAAGGACCGGAAAACCCGGTGGCCTGGACAACGCCGTAACAGGCCTCAAGCGCTTCAGTGCTGTTCCCCGCAGACTTCAGTGCCGTCGCCAGAGTGTAGCCGCCGCGGGCGCGCCATCGGTAGGACAGATCATCCTCACGCAGCAGAGTGCGCAGGACTTCGATGGCGGCGGTAAGCTTGGCTGGATCGGTCTTGCCCAGCAGCATCAGGATTTCTGCCTTCTCGCACAGGAGAGAGCGCTGCTGCTCCTCAGGAAGTTTTTTCTCCGCGAGCAGCGAGTCGAGCAGTTGAAGAGACTCGGTCTCCTGGCCTGCACGGCGTTTGGCCAGGGCCTGCTGCTGCCTGGCAGAAATGCTCAAGGGTCCGCCGAGTTCGGCGAGTTCCTGCCAGATTTTGACGGCGGACTCACGCCCCTCATCACTCATCATCGACAGTGCCGACATGCCAGCGAAATAGAGGGCGGTTTCCGCGTAGCCAGATGCAGGATAATTCTTTGCCACAAGTTCGAATTCCGTGCGCGCGGAGGCGAAGTTTTCGAGCCTGAAATAGGCGTCCGCAATTTTCATGCGCACCATGGCGGCCTGCTCGGCAGCCGGCCAGCTTTTCAGAAACTCTGCACCGGTCTCCGTCAGAGCTTTCAACTGCCCCAGCCTGTCCAGAGACCACAGGCGTGTGACGGCAATGCGCTGGCGCTGCTTATCGGTGAGATTCGGCAGTTTTTCGGCCACTTGAAGCGAGCGTTCAACGGCTTGAAAGTCGGTGGGCACGCGCAGAAGCGCCACTTCAGCCAGCGTGATGTAGGCCTCGACGACGCGGGGATGTTTGGACTGCTTTTGGACGAACGCGCGGAGCTCGGCCTCAGCCTCGGGCTGGCCTTTGGCCGCGAGATCCAATGCGCGATCAAGCTCCAGGTCGGCGGAGCCATCCTTCGACGTCACGGGCGCATCCGCGCTCACGACCTGCAGTTGGCCTAACAGAGATTGATACAAAATCATTTCGCCGGCACGCAGGGCGGAGATGCCGGCATTGTAGAGTGCCGACCGGCGCTCAGCCAGCGTGGTGGCCAGGCTGGCGGCGGTTTGAAAAAGCTCCGCAGCCTGCATGTAGTCGCCACGGGTGAAGGCGGTGCCGGCGGTGACAAACTCGACAATGGAAGAACCATTGCTGCCGAAGCGGCGGCGCCACATGTCCGCCAGCGTGGTGATGCGCGAGTTGGCCTTGAGGGTGCCATAGGTCTCCAGCGCCATCTGCATGGCTTCATCAATCTGCGGGTGACCGGCATGGATCTGGATCATGGCCTCCAGCAAGCCGAGGGCTTCATCGGTGCGTTTTTGGGCGGCCAGCCAGCGGGCGAGCAGCAGCATGGCATGCCCCTGAAAGGTGCTGGTGGAGTCAAGGGACGCCAGTGCCTCACGCTGCACGGTGTTGCCCTCGGTGATCCAGCGCAGCGTGGCATCAGGCGGCAAGGCAATTTGATCCACATGCTTCAGACAACTCGCCAGCAGGTCGAAGGCGGCGCTCCAAAATTCACTGTCCGTTGTATTGTCCAGAAACTGCACCAGCACCTCCACCGCTTGCGCCGGATTGCCCTGCATCAGCAGCGAGTCGGCGAGCAGAACGGATGCGGCGTGATGCACGCGTTCACCGCCGCCCGGGCTGCCTAGAATCGAGCGCAGCAACGTTTGCGCTTCAGTCTGGCGGCCCGCATCCACGAGTCCCTGCGCCTGCAGCATTCTGGTGGTGGCATCCAGGGTGGTTTCCGGAGTGGTGGAAACAGCGGCGGCAGGCACCATTTTGCCGGTACGGAGTTCCAGTTCGAGCCACATCAGCCCGGCCTGCCGCGCGATCGTGGCATCGGCCGATCCGCGCAGCGGCTCCAGCATCTGCCGGGCCTGAGTCATATTCGCGGTGGTCAGGCTCACTTGGGCCAGCAGCAGGCGCTCTTGATCGGTGGCCTCATTTCCATGCACTCTGCCAATCAACAACCTTTCCGCCGCATCCAGATCACCGGTCAGCAAGCTGGCCTGCGCCTGCCAAAAGCTTGCCTTGGGCACCTTCTCATTCTGGAGGATTTTCAAAGCAGCTGCGCCGTCACGCGCCCGCACCCACGACTCCACGGCGAGACTGGCAAGCGCCTGTCGCTCATTGGAGCCTGCCCCGGCGGCCTCCATCAACCGTGTGGCTTTCATTGCAGCAACGGCCGGCAAGCCATCCTGCAGGGCCTGTCTTGCGCTGAGATACTCCGGCCGATCATCGAGTTCCGCGTGCAGTGCAGAACATGCCAGTGCCAGTGAAAGCACGGGAAGGCGGAGCAAAGCGTGACCGGGTAAATGCATGAGCGCGTATGCTAGACCGCGAACGCCGCGTGGCAAGGTGGTGCTTTCATTGGGGCGACAGACCGGACAGCAGCGTCAGCACGACATCGCCCCGGGGTTCTTCAGGAAGAACCGCATAGAGCGACGGCTGCCAGGCATCCAGGTTGACCCTGAATTCAGACACATGGCCGAGGTTTTCACCCGACCGGAGATTCACAACGTGGCCCGGGGTGCTGAGTTTCGCCGTGAACATCAGGGGTTTTTCCAGCTCGTTGTTGCCGCCTGCCTGAACCAGTTCCTCGCGGATTTTGTACTCCACATTGCGTTCAAAGGCGATCAGGCGCGCCTGGCCGCCCGCCTTGAAGCGGTGCACGCGGACACGGGCATCGGCAGGCACCTGCACCGGGGCATGCACTCCATTTTCAGCGAGCAGCGCGCGGATGGGCGCAAGCTCCGCGAAAGTGCCATCAGCTTTGAGACGGTTTGCAGGATAGGCGGACAGGGTGGAGCCCATTTCGGAGAAAAACTGCCCGCCGGATTTGGTGCCAAACGTCACCCGCACAGCCTCTGGTTTGCTGTCGCCAGCAGGCCAGTCATGATGGCTGCGCAGCGTGCCGTGTTCATCAAACATGCCGTTCGGGCCATCGGCAATCACGACGCGGTTCTCGCGCTTTGAAAAGGCTCGCACAGCGGCCATCTCGCCTTCACTCATGGCCCAGCTTTGTGGCAGGACCAGCAGGCGCGGCGTGGCCGGTGTTTCCTTTTCCAGTTGTTCGCCGGCGATGAAAAACGGGCTGAAGCCAAGATCTTGCAGTGCTTTCAGCCAGCCATTCCGGACCACGGCGTGGCGGTTGTGATCCGATTCATAGCTGCTGAACCGGCGCAACCAGGTTTTACCATCTGCGATCGACTCCAGCAGCCAGGCCGCCTGAATGCTTGGCTGGGAATAGTGAATGGCGATGGGATCGCGCTCGCGCCCGGCCAGCAGGAAAAGGCGCGCCAGAGGCGTGTTCAGGGACTTCAATACCGGCGCGAGTGCCCTGCCCTTTGCCGTCAAAGGCAGATCAGGTTTTGACCAGTCGAGAGTGTCCTCACTCCACCAGATGATGCAGCCTCTGTCGCCCTCCAGCAGCAGATGCCAAAGCCGGCGCATGGCGGGGTTCGTCTCCTTTTCGAAAACTGTGGCCAGCAGCGGCTTGCCCGGCATGAATGAACCCAGGATCTCACGTGAATTGCAGATGTCATAGGGCTCAATCCAGTCGAGAACGCGGCTCATCCGCCACAGATCATAGCCACCAAACGCATGAGGCATCTGCGTGCCTTCGATTCCCACGGGAGTGGATGGATCGGCGGCCTGTGATGCCTTGCGAAAATGGTCCAGAGCCCGTGACAGAGCCAGATCCATGTAGGTGCGGTGATCGGCCCACGGGGCAAAGTTCCAGCGCGTGCGGTCACGGCGCGCTTTGGCAGGCTCGAAACTCAATGCCCGCAGTTCCGCCCAATCTGTTTTGGAGTCCGGGCCCGCATTGCCCGTCGCCATGCGCTGCTTGATCTGATCCGTGGTGAATGGCCGCACGAGATCCCATGAAGTGAAACTTGTCGCCCACTGCGTGTTCAGAGCCTCCAGGCTGGCGTAGTGAGCCTTGAGCCAATCGCGAAATGCGGCCAGTGAGATCTCGGAGAAATCATAGTCGAACGGATTCGCCGAGATGGTCGTGGAGAGTTCATCGCGCAGATCATGCATCAAAGGAGATGTCGGCGCGTGCTGCCTGGCCGTTTGGCTGACGCGATCACTCATGCGCTGCAGCCAGGCCTTGTCCTCCAGCGCGTAGTCGCGAATGAGCGCCTGAGGATCGCGTGAGTCCATCCAGCCGCTGACGAATTTGTTCCAGTCCGTGACCTTGGAGCGGAACTTCAGGCACAGTCCTTCATTGACGATGTTCTCGACGTAATAACCAAAACCATTGCGCTGAAAAAACGTCGTGTCGCCGCCGGGCCCGGTCATGCCGGTGGTGATGCCAAGTTCGCGCAGGCGTTCAGGCAGACGGGGATGGTTGAGATTTTTACCCGCCTGCCCGCCCATCCAGAGAATGGACCGGTACTCGGTCCATGGCCTTGGCATCTGAGCGCGCCCCGTGATGGCGCAGGCGGCAATCGTGATGACAATAAAACGAAGAAGGACGGATCTGGTCATGATGGCTGATTTGAATCTGGGGAAAAACAGCGAAGCATCAAAACTGGATGGCGGCCGGAAGTCACTCCCACTGACTGCCCTTGCTGCCGACATAGGCCATGCTGAGTCCGACGATGACATGCGCGAGCAGCACAAAGGCCGCGAGCTCGGGGGAGACCAAGCTTGTTTCCGTCACCTTTTTCACCGCATCGTAAAAAGCCGTGTCGCTCATGCTGCGCAGGCTGCCTGACCAGGCCCAAAATGCGGCAATGAAGGGATTCACCGCGCCCTCGATCCAGTCAGGCAGACTCAAGACTGCACCGGAAAGCGGAAGCTGGAAACCGACGAGGTAGATGCTCAGAATTGTGGCCTTCTCCGGTGTTCGGCACATGCCGCTGATGCCGAGACAGATGCTGGTCATCGCCGCAGAAACGAGCACCAGCAGCACCAGCTTCACGATGAGATCGCCGGGCAATCCGCCCGTGATCATGTCCACAAAAATGCCCATCCAGATGCTCTGCGCCAAAACGAAAACACCGAGAAAAAGCACCTTGCTGATGACATACGCCATGGTGCTCAGCCCTCCCAGTTTTTCGCGCTCCAGGATCAACCGCTCACCCGCGATTTCGCGTGCCGCATTGTTGCTGGCCATGAGGGTGACCAGCACGACCTGCAGCATGATGAGCCCGCTGACGAGCCCGCCGGCATTCAGTTGATCGATCTGATGCTGCGCCTTCTGCTGCATCTCAAACATGATGTCCGAATCCTGCCGCTGACTGAGTTGCTTCAGTGGCTTGATGCCATCGAGCGCGAAAATGACGACGAGCAGCGGGAATCCAAGCAGCATGGCCAGATGCAGCCACACCTGGCCCTTGTCACGGCGAAAGATCGTCCAGCGCCGGTGCAATAGGGTGAACACCTGACTGATCATGCCTGGCAGTTCTTCCGGCGCGATGGCTTCATGCTCATCCATTGCAGGCTCATCCTTTTCATCTGCATGGGATTCAGCCTTGGCTGCCGGCTCCTTTTTCACTAAAAGCATCTGCTCGTAGTGGTCGCGTTTTTTCTGCCAGGATTCATGCCAGCTCTGGGCATCACGCTGAGTGAGGCGCAGATAGACTTCCTCCGGATGTTCGACGGTGAAGTAATGCGTGAGCAGCTTTGGCTGGCCGTGATAAACCAGGCGCCCCTGATACATGACGAGCACGCTGTCAAAGGCCTCCAGACTGGCGAGACTATGGGTGACATTGATCACGACCCGGCGCGCATTCTCCTGGGACAGGACGCGCAGCAGCTCCGTGATCTCACGTTCGGATTTGGGATCGAGCCCGCTGGTGACCTCGTCACAAAGCAGCAGGCATGGATTAGTGACCAGTTCCAATGCCAGTCCAAGGCGGCGCTTTTGACCACCCGACAGCACCTTGACGCGGCGATCCGCCAAATCGGTTAGACCAGTGATTTCGAGAACCTTGTCGAGCTTTGGCTCAAAGTCGTCCGTGCCCGGCAACTGCGTGCGCAGGGCCATGCTGTTGGCGATGCATTCCTCCACGGTGAGAAGATCATGCGCCACGCTGAACTGCGGCACATAACCCAGCTCGCCCGGGTGCAAATCCTCGTCTTGTTCCAGATCACGGTTTTCCCATTTCAGCACCCCGCTCGTCTGTTCGGAAATGCCCGCAATGACTTTCAACAATGTCGTCTTGCCGCAGCCGGAGGGTCCCACGATGGCCATCAGATGGCCCTGGGGCACTTGAAAATTGACCTCCCGCAGCAGGTGCAGCGTATCCTCTTCGGATTCCGGAGGGGCATCAATTTCGAGACAGAGGTTGAGCGCTTCAAGCATGGCGCATCCTAGGCCAGAAGCATGGCAGGGTGGCAAGATTAGATTTCGAAATCCAAATCAGACCCGGCCAAGTTCAGGACAGCGCTGCATCACCTCCTCAAACATCGCGGCTATGTGCCCGGTCATGACATCGAGCATGGGGCGGAACCGGGCGCGCCGGGCTTCGGCGCGCATTTCGGCCAGCGTCATGCCGGTGAGCTGGCGGAGTGAGTCGCGGCATTCTCCATGAGTGAGCTGCATGTTGGCGACTTCATCGGCGGCATGCTGTTTGACATAGCGGCGGTTCTCTTGGAGCACGGCGCGAAGGGTCGGTGCAGCCTCGGGTTTCCAGCCATCGGGGAAGAGTTTGGCGAGATGTCCGCGCGGCACGGTGCAGCGCATGTAGTGGAGTTGGATGTCTTCCACCGGCGTGGCGGCAAGATCGGTGAAGACCTGCGGCCAGTCCATGCCCAGCTCGGCGATGCCCACATCGTGAAATGAAATGAGATCCTGGACCGGGCGGTTTTTTGGCGTGTAGCGGCCATCCAGCAACTGCAGTTCGATGCCCGGCTGCTGGCCCTTGATCAGGCTGTCGCTGACAACATGCACGATCCAGCCGAGCGTGTAGGCCAGGGCACGATGATCCGTGCCGGTGATGTCGCTGATCACAGCGGCGAAATAGTCCGGCAGGTGATCCCAGGGCACCCGCAATTCTTTCTCTGTCGAGGTCCAGCCAAAGACCAGATGAGACCGGCCATAGAAGCGTGCATGGGCCTGCGCCGCGGTGATCGGCCCGGATGGTGTCGTGAGTTTGAACTGCCTCACCGGCCCGCCTGTGATCGGGCTGCGCTCCAGCGGCACGGTGCCGAAACCAACCTCTTTCCCGGTGTCCACGCACACGGCCTCAGGCATGACCTGGATGTCACTGCCGAGATAGGCGCCGGCGTGAAAATTGGCGCGATGTTGCTGAA
>CANJVS010000112.1 GCA_947477755.1 Verrucomicrobiaceae bacterium
CCCGGGTTGATGGCGATGATGGTCGGTGTGGTGGTGTGATTGATGTAAGCGTTGGCGACGCTGAAGGGGTCCACCACGGTCATGCCGACAACGAGATCGTTGGTGTCGGAAGTTGTCACGACCGGACTGCCGCCCGTCGTTCCGCATCCAGCCATCGTCTTGGCGAACATGGTGCGGTTGATGCATGGCTTGAGATTCGTGGCCGTGCCGCCGCTCGTCGTGGCGAGCGAGTAGTCGGTGAGGGTCTGCAATTCCTTGATATTGGGCAGACGCCAGTCGGAATAGCCGCCGGTGGTGAGATTTTCCGCATAGGTCAGCGCGGAGTCCCAGGTCGTGGCGGGACCGGGCAACTGTGTCCACATGAGTGACGTGTCGGTGTCTGTGATCGTGCCGTCGCCGTTGTTTGTGTAGTTGTGCGTCATGTTGTTCTGCGCCAGACGCACGTAGCGGGCATGATAACGGAAGGTGCCGCCTGCGCTGATGGTCTCGGATTTTGGTTTCGGACCCGCACCGCCACCGGCGTTCACGCACCAGACGTTTGTCGTGCTGCTGCCAAAGATGTCACGCGTCCACCAATACTCCGCGCCTGCGCCGTTTTGCGGGAAGTAGGTGGTGTTCAGAGCCAGGCCATTGTTTTCATGATTCATGATCGAGAACAACTCTTGCGGATTAGGCAGACGCCAGTCGGAGTAGCCGCCGGTGCTTTGGGCAGAAGCATTGTTGATCGCGGTTTCCCAGGTCATTTCGCCGGCGTCCACCTTCTGCCACATGAGACCCGTGACGTTGTCTGTGATGGTGCCATTGCCATTGTCGGTGAAGGATTGCGGTCTGGCATCGGGCGCCGTGGTGTAGTCGCTGTCTTCACCATAGGTGGCGGTCGTGCTCACCACCTGGCTCGTGTCTGGCAGTGCCGCTTCAGACCACGCATCCATGGGATACGCCGTGAGACGCGCGCCGTTCGCCGAGCCGGCGCTGGGCGAGTAGTTGGTCGTGTTGACGGGTTGATTGGCGACGTTTGTGCCTGTCACGACCTGACCCAGATTCAGACCCGCCGTGCTGTCGCAGGTCACCGTGGTGCTGCCAGCGGTGAGCGCGCAGTTGGTCACGGTGTTGCTGCCCACGGTGAGCGTGATGCCGGTGCCTGTGCCGGTGGCAGGAGCGCTTAGCTTGAAATGCGTGGCATCCGTCACCGAAGCCATCGTCGTGCTCGGCATGCGCCAGGTCATCGTGAGCGTCCGCGGGTTGACCTTGCGATTGATGGTCCAGCACTCATCCAGGATCGTGCCGCTGAAGTTGACGCGCATGATGTAGGCGTCTGGCGATGCCACGGCTCCAGGCGCGGTGTTCTCCATGTAGTTGCCATTCACGTCCGTTGTCAGGGCCACTGGATTGAGCATGGCCAGGATGCTCGCGCCTGCGACTGCCTTGGCGTTGTAGCCGCCGGAGTTGTCTGAGCGCAGCGACGAAACTTCCGGCTGACCATCCACCTGATTGCCATAGTTGATGACGGTTCCGTGGAAGGCGCGCATCATGTAAGGCGATGCTGGCGTGCCATACGGATGCGTGGCGTCCACCGTGTTCGTGCCGATCGCGTGGTAGTGGTAGCCCCAGCCGTTGCCAATGTCGTGTCCGCCATGCGCATCCAGCGCCTGACGAGGTGAACCATCCGGTTCCACATAGCCATAAATTGGATACCCGTCCAATGCCCATGCCGCCGGCTTGTCATCGGCCAACGGGCCGCCAAAACGGCTGTAAAGGTGTGTCGGGATGATGTGGTAATGGTAATCATCCGCCAGACCGCTGTGACCACCATAATAGTCGAGTTCACCGATCTCATAGGAGGTGCGGCCGGCATTGTTTGAGGGATTGAAGATGGCGACCCCGTTCGAGGCCAGCGCCACGGCGCCGCGCAGGAAGTTTGTCGGCAGTGCGGGCGGATCATAAATTGTAATCGGTGAAGCCGCGACCGTCGGCACCAGCGGAATGCGCCAGTAATTCGGCTGACCAAAGCCTCGAGAGGCCGCGTCGTTTTCATTGTTCGTCACGCTCGCGAAGTAGGCGGTGGGGATCGGCACCTGCTGCTGCCAGGTCGTGATGCCGACCATGCGGTTGGGCATCCCGTTCGGCATGTTGTCCGACTCGACGAAGAAGGTCGTCGGGTCCCAGTTTAACCGCACCTTTGGTTTGAATGGCGCGAACGAGGCCTGCATCAGCAGACCGTTACCGGTCGGAGCAATGAACGATGGGGCTGAAAGCAGGGATGCCAGATCAAAGCCCGAAGTTGCCGCGACCAGGGAAGGTCTTTGCAATCTTTTGAGTGGCAGGTTGTCCCTGGGTTTTTCCTTCCACGAATGGGAGGATGCTTTTTGCATGAACTCTTCCGCGATGTGCTGGCGAAGGGCTTCGGTGAACACTGGCTTGCCATCCTTCACCGGGGCTTCACCAGGGGAGTGGGCCATGGCTGAAAATGGGAGGGTGAGCAGCAAAAACAGGTTGGGTTTAACATTCATAACTCGCTCATTCTGAGAATTTCATGTCAACTGGTGATGAGGCTCCTGACCCTAAATTGTCAACGCAGGGTAAAAAACTTGGCCACCAGCCCGGTTTGGATGACTGTTTGCCCATGCGAGTCCTTGTGATCGATGATGACACCAAGCTTTGCCAACTGGTGGGAGACTATCTGCGCCAGGTGGGGCTGGAGGTGGTGGCCGTGCATCGCGGGGAGGAGGGCATTGAGCATGCAACCCGGGAACCCTGGGACGTGGTGATCCTGGATGTCATGCTGCCCGACGTGGACGGGTTCGAGGTCCTGCGCCGGATCCGGGCGAAATCCAGGGTGCCGGTGATGATGCTGACCGGACGCGGTGAAGAGGTGGATCGTGTGGTCGGACTCGAACTCGGTGCCGACGATTATTTGCCGAAAACATTCTCCTCCCGTGAGTTGCTGGCACGCATCCGGGCAGTGGTGAGAAGATCAGGAGCGGTGGCTGAGACTGCGGTCGTGCCATCTACGAAGGAGATCGTCATCGGCCCGCTGCGCATCAATCCCGAAACCCATCTGGTCACGCTTGATCGGGAGGAACTTTCGCTGCGGCCTGCTGAGTTTGGCCTGCTGCTTTCCCTGGCCAGGGCGCATGGCCGGGTGAGGACGCGGGAGCAGCTGATCGAAGAGCTGGCGGACCGTGAGTGGGATGCCTTTGACCGCGCCATCGACATGCACATTTCCAATCTGCGCCGGAAGCTCGGCGATGATCCAAAAAACCCGCAGTTCATCAAAACGGTGCGCGGGTATGGTTATCAACTCGTCGCTCCAAATCCCAAATGACCTGGTTGCGCATGAGTCTGTACCGCAAGGTGCTGTTCTGGTTCCTGTTGAATCTGCTGCTGCTGGCGGCGACCGGCCTTGGCTTCATGCGCATGCAGTTTCGGCTAAGTCTCGACTGGATGCTGGCGGGTCCTGGCGGTGAGCGCATCGAGCAGCTCGCGGACACGCTCAACAGCGAACTCGCCGTGACGATCGAGCCCAAGTGGGCGGGTGTTTTGGCCAGACACCAGGCTGAAACGGGCACCACGCTCGCGTTGTTTGGCAATGACGGTTTGCAGAAACTGGGGCAGAAACTGGAGGTGCCAAAAGAGGTCAGCTCGCGACTCATCAGTCGGCGTCAGGCTGCCGACATGCAGCCTCCGCCACGCCCGGGAGCCAAGGCCCCGAAGGAGCGGCAGGGTGCCCCGCACAAGCCGCGCTTCATGCTGCGCACGGATGATCCCACCCGCTACTGGGCTGCCATCGATCTCTCGCTGGCCTATGGTGAGGGGGATGCCCGGCGTCCGATGTCCCTCGTCATTGTCACGGACTCACTGACTGCCGGCGGCATGTTTTTCAATCCCTGGCCCTGGGCTGCGCTGGTGGGCATCGCGCTTGGCTTGTCCGCCCTGGCCTGGCTGCCCTTTGTCGGCGGCATCACCCATGATCTGCGCAAGCTCAACGATGCCGCGCGTCGTGTGGCTCACGGCGAATTTGAAGTACGCCTGCCCGCGGCACGGCAGGATGAGCTTGGCGAACTCGCCTCTTCAGTGAACGCGATGGCTCAGCAATTGATCGACTATGTCGAACAGCAGCGCCGCCTCACGCGTGATGTCGCGCATGAACTCTGCTCGCCGCTGGCACGCATGCAAATGGCGCTCGGAGTCATCGAGCTGCGTGCGGCTCCGGATGTCGCGGACTATGTGAAAGACATCGACGAGGAGCTGCAGCACATGGCGAAGCTGGTCGAGGAGGTGCTGGCTTTCTCCAAGGCGCAAACTCTCACCGACCGCGTGCAGCCCGAAGAGGTGAATCTTGCGGATCTAATTAAAAAGGTGATCGCGCGCGAAGCCTCAGGCTTCAAGGTGCAGGTCGATGTTCCGGCTGAAATGCAATTGCACACCCGCCGCGAAGCCCTCGACCGCGCCATTGGCAATGTGCTGCGCAACGCGGTGCGCTATGCTTCACAGGGTGGTCCGATCTGCATCACGGCGCGGCAGCATCATGACAAAACCATCGTGCAGATCACCGACGAAGGTCCCGGCGTTCCGCCAGATGCGCTTTCGCGTTTGTTTGAGCCTTTCTTCCGCCCTGAAGCCGCCCGGGCCCGTGACACGGGCGGCAGCGGCCTTGGTCTTGCCATTGTCAAACGCTGCATCGAGGCCTGCGGCGGCACTGTGCGCGCGTTCAATCGCGAACCGCTTGGGCTGGAAGTGGTGATGGAGATTCCGTCTTCCTGAAGGAGTCCCTGTTCACAAGGTTTTCAGCCATTCCACGGCGGATTTCCTGAAAGCCTCCGGCGTTGGTGGTGCTCCTGATTTCTTCCTGGCATCCGCCACATGCTGCCGGGCCCACTCAAAGAAGCGTCGGTGAGTTTCCCACACGGGTTGCTTCTCGTTCTTCTCATTGATCAACCAGAAGCCGCCCGGTTTTTCGGGCGTGCCTTCGTTGTCGTAGAGTTCCCAGTAAAGTGCAAAGGGGCATCCCCATTCGAGCGCGGCGATCATTGCCTCGATGCTTTTGCGGTTCTGCTCCTCCGGTGTGTAGCGCCGGGAAGGGAAGCCGTATTCGCCAATGAAGACGCGCTTGCCGGTGATGCCGGGCCTGGGTTGCAGTTTGGATTCGATGTGATCAAGCGCCTGAAAAAGGCCCTCGTGAATGTCGTGCTGGATGGAGTCGTAGCAGGAATAGGAAACGTAGTCGATGTCCACCTTTGGCAGAATGTCATTGGTTAGGCACTGGCCGCCTTTGAGATAGGGCGTCACCAGATTGGCTTCCGTATAGTGCCAGAGCCAGACGGCCTGATGAGCCGTGTCTCGCTTGGCGTCGTCGATGGCTTGCTGGCGCACCTTGAGCCAGGCGATGAAGTTTTCCGCATCAGTTTCGGAAAAGCCCTGCTTCGGGTCAAAGTGCGGACGAAGATGCCAGTCGCCCTCCCAGTGGCCGAGGTAGAAACTCTTGCCGGTGCCATTGTAGGTGCGCAGCAAATGGCAGGAGAAATCATACATCTCACGGTACTCCAGATCGCGCTCCGCTGGTTTGAATTGCGCCGCGCTGCCATGCGGAGTGAACGGATAAGCCCAGATAAAGAAATGCGTGAACGGCATGTCCAGCACCGCCCGGTGCGCCGGTTCTTTGGAGGCAACATCGGTCAGTGTTTTCAGGCTTGGATCAGGATAGGTCACGTTGGCCTTGGTCTTGCCAAACACCGCCTGCCTTGAGATCGAAAACTTCATGATACCCGACCCCAGTTCCGCAATGATCCTGGCACTTTCAAGCAGCGGCGCATCCTGCGTGAAGTGATAGCGCCCGCCGATGGCCTGCGTGCCAAGGATGAAATTGAAAGGGGCATCAGCCGTTGCTTCCGCGGCATGAAGAGTCGTCCACGAAGATGTCAGCAGAGCGGCAAAAAGTAGCAATCGGTGCATGAGTCAGAATGAAGAGCGCCCTTCATGGCTCAAGGCATTGCTGCCTGGCTTCAGCTTTTTTCTCCGCGTCCGATGAACTCAGCATGGCTGGTGGAGCCGTCTTTGTCCGTGTCGGCTTGATCGAAGCGCTCAGCTAAGGCGCATTGCCGAACTGCTGGTTGCGCTTAGCGCATCACCGCCGGCTGTCCTGTGCATTGCAGCACGGAGTGCCACAGCTCCTGGGTGGGATCGACCTTTCGCCTGCCCTGTGTGACAAGATCGAGCGGCAGATGCACGAACGATCCGTGCCAGCGGCCCACCAGCATGCCCGTCTTACCCGCCATGGCTGCATGCACGGCGGATTGAGCGAGGCGGGAGCAGTAGACGTTGTCCTGCGCGTTCGCAGGGACGCTGCGCACGATGTAGCTCGGGTCGATGTACTTCAGATTCACTTCCGTGCGGCGTTGTTTGAAGAAGGCATTGATACGATCCTTCATAAACTGGCCGATGTCGCCATAGCGCTTGTTGCCGCTGGCATCCGTGCCCTGCGCCTCCGGGATCAAATGCTGGCCTGCTCCTTCCGAGACGACGACCACGGCGCTGCCGCGTTTCATGAGCCGGTGCCGCAGCGTCTCAAGCAGGCCGCCATCGCCTTCCAGTTCAAACCGCACCTCAGGGATCAGGACGAAGTCCACATTGCTGCCTGCCAGCGCCGCATAGCAGGCGATGAAGCCGGAATCACGTCCCATGAGCTTCACGAGCCCCACGCCATTCACCGCACCGTTCGCCTCAACGTAGGCGCAGTTCACCGCCTGCACCGCTGCTTCAAACGCCGTCTCGAAGCCGAAGCTCTTGTCGAGGTAGCGGATGTCGTTGTCGATGGTTTTCGGGATGCCGACGATGGCTTTTTTCAACCCGCGCCGTTCGATTTCTTTGGTGATCTCGGAGGCGCCTCGCAGCGTGCCATCGCCACCGATGACAAAAAGAATGTCCACCTTCATGTCTTCCAGGGTGTCCACCATTTCGCCGATGTCCTGCTGCCCGCGCGAGCTGCCCAGCAGCGTGCCACCAAAGTGATGCGCCTGCTCCACGGAGGAGGGTTTCAGCAGCAGCGGCGTGTGTCCGTAGCTCTGCACGAGTCCCTCATAACCGTAGCGGAAACCGAACACGCGCGAGATGCCGTATTGCCGGTGGCACTGATTCACCAATCCGCGGATGATGTCATTCAGCCCGGGACAAAGCCCGCCGCAGGTCACGATGCCCGCTGTGGTGCGGGTTGGATCAAAGTAGATTTTTTCACGCGGCCCCGCCTCCTCGTAGCTCGGCGTCGAGACATCCCTGCCGTCCTCCAGCAGGTGGCTGTGATACAAAATGCGATCGAGAGCATCCTCCTTATACGGAGCCTCCACTCCCCCGATGCGTTGGAGGGGCGAATCAAACAAACAGGGGCCGAGCGTGGGGATGCTCGTGTCATGCGGCGCTGGAGTCATGGCTGGTAAATCGTCCTTAAAGCAGGACGAGTGCCAGCATCGCTGACGGAAAGATGCAATGGCTGCCCGGAATCGACTCCTGACCATCTCCTTCCTTGAAAAAAGCTCCGTGGCGGAAGTTCTGAAATTGGAGTGGACGTGAGTGCGTGCAGTGATGCTATTCCACGATCGGCTCGGAGCGTTGATCACCTCATTGCGGTTCTTTGCCTCACGTTGGTGAGCTTTCGCCGCGCTTGAGATCAGCTCCTCGCTGAGCCAGTCTCGACCCATCATGCGAATCCAAACTCAC
>CANJVS010000113.1 GCA_947477755.1 Verrucomicrobiaceae bacterium
GACTACAACGGCCCCGTGGAAGGCGAGCACCTCGGCATCGCCATGCTCAATCACCCCGGCAGCTTCCGCTACCCCACCGGCTGGCATGTCCGCAGCTACGGCCTCTTCACCGCCAATCCCTTCGCCTCCCGCAGTTACGACAAATCGAATCCCCGTGCCGACTACGAACTCAAAGCAGGCGAGCGACTGAAACTTCGCCATCGCTTCCTCTTCCATAAGGGCGATGAGAAAGCCGCGAAGATCGCTGAAGCGTTTGAGGCTTACGCAAAGTGAAGGCAAGCCTTATCCATCGAATAGGCTGCTCACTCTGAACCGCTCTTCTTCAATCCTCTCCTCGGTAATGGCCCATCGTTACCTCAGTGTCACCTGAGTCTCCGCGACCTTTTTTGTGACAAAGTTCACTCCGTCCCCTACTTCGGAGACGGCATGAACCGATTCACCCAGGACCGCCGCACGCTCAAGCTCGACTGGCAGGTGATGCAGGGCATCGAGCACGGTTTGAATCAAATCCGCGTCATCGTGGATGTGTTCGAGCCACAGACGGTGCGCTGACGAGCGGGTGCGCGTTTGGCGATGTCGACACGACAGGCGTGAAGGATTTCCTTCTCGCGCATCAAAATGATCAGGCCTTCGCAAAGCATATCGCGCTCATCTTTGGCAAACGTTCCGCCGAAGAACTCTGCGATCTGCGAAGCGATCCGAACCAGCTCACCAACATCGCTGCTGAGGCGAAGCATGCGGACACGCTGAACCACCTCCGCACTCGCGTGGACGACTGGATGAAGCAGACGAACGATCCACGAGTCGATCACGCGAATGACGTCTGGGGCAAGTTCCCCGACTACGGCAAAGCGCCAAAGAAGGAATGATCTGAGGCCTCTTCGAGAGCCGACTGCCGCCGTTGGTCTGACTCATTCCGTGAAAGAATGGCCATGCCTTGTTGGTTTCTATATGCAAAACGTCTTCAGCATATAGAAACATGACCACACGCAAAAGCTCACGACGATCCTCTTCTCCAGTTCGCGATTCGGGTTTCAGCACGCCCAGCTTGGATCGCGCTCTCGCCGTGCTGCGCTGCCTTGGCGGGGCTTCGGGTGGGCTGACGCTTTCGGAGATTGCGGAGCGGCTGGGGTTGTCGGTGAATTTTGTGTATCGCGTCACGCAGTCGCTGGTGGCCCATGGCTATGTGGTGCGGGATGCGGAGAAGCGCTTCAGCATCGGGGTGCAGATGCTGGCGCTGTGCCAGCCGGTGGTGGATGATGTGCCGCTGGCGGAGGCGGCCCTGCCTGCGATGCGCTGGCTCAGCGAGCAGACAGGCGAGGCGGCACATCTGGGCATCATCAGCGGCCATGAGGGTATCGTGCTGGAGCGCGTGATTGGGAAGGCATTGATCAAATTTTACGTCGAGCGCGGCACGCGTTTCCCTCTGCACACCAGCGGTCCGGGCAAGGTGATGCTGGCCTTCATGCCGGAGGCGGAACGCGACGCGGTGATCGCGGGCATGAAGTTCGAACGCTTCCAGCCGTGGACGATCTCGAATCGCAAAGACTTCCTCAAATGCCTCGACGAGGCGCGTAAGAAAGGCTGGGCCGTGGATGCAGGCGAGCACTTGGAGGGGCATCACTGCCTCGGTGCTCCGATCTTGGGGGCGGATGGAAACGCCATCGCCAGCCTGTGGATCTCGGGACCAAGTCAGCGGCTTTCGGAGGAGCGGCTCGCGAAGCTCGCCCCGGTGGTAAAAAAAGCGGGCGCGATCGCCTCGACCGCACTCAACCCTGCCCACGCAAAAGCATGAACCTTCCTCGTCGCTTGTTTTTCGTGTCGTTCCGATGCCCCACCATGTTGCGTTGGCCGGCGCTGGCCTGTTTAGTTTCCGCATTCGCCTCCGCTGCGGAGCCCGATGGCGTGGCGTTCTTTGAATCCCGCATCCGGCCGGTGCTGGTGATGCACTGCTACGAGTGCCACAGCGCGGAGAAGACCAAGGGCGGCTTGCGGCTCGACTACCGGGGAGGTTTTCAGAAAGGCGGGAAGAGCGGTGCGCTCGTTGACACTAGCGCGCCCGATAAGAGCCTGCTGCTTCAAGCCATCCGCCATGACGGAGAGGACATGAAAATGCCCAAGGGATCCGACAAACTGCCCGACGGATTGATCGCAGATCTCACACGCTGGGTGCGCATGGGCATGCCGGGTTTGTCGGAGAATCCGCCGAGCGCCAAAGACGCTGCCAACGAAGAATGGCAGGCCAAACTGGCGAAACGTCGTGCTCACTGGGCTTGGCTGCCGGTGCACAAGCCAACCGTGCCGACGCTGGCGGCGCATCCGGTGGACAGCTTTCTCATGGCCAAGATGCAAGAGAAAGGACTGGAACCCGCAGCACCGGCAGCGCCCGCCGCCTTGTTACGCAGGCTGAAATTCGCATTGGTGGGGCTGCCGCCGACCCAGGAGGAGATGGAGGCGTTTGTTGGAGAAATGGCCGCCGCCCCATCCGGAAAGTCTCCGACAGAATCCCTCATCGACCGGCTGCTACAGAGCCCGCAGTTCGGCGAGCACTGGGCCGCCTACTGGCTTGATTTGATGCGCTTTGGCGAGACCGGCGGCTATGTACGCGATTACGCCATCCCACAGGCTTGGCGTTATCGCGACTATGTGATCCGCGCCTTCAATGCGGATGTGCCGTATGACCGCTTTGTGAAGGAGCATGTGGCGGGCGATCTGCTGTCTCCGCGACTCAATGCCGCGCTGAAGATCAACGAGGCACCGCTCGGCACGGGCTTCATGCGGCTGATGGAAGTTTCCTCGACGGCATCGGACGTGGCGCTGGAGGAGGCGCAGATCGTGGAAAACCAGATCGACACGCTGGCGAAGGCTTTTCAGGGCCTCACCGTTTCCTGCGCACGATGCCACGATCACAAGTTCGATGCGATCTCCACGGCGGATTATTACGCGCTCTTCGGGACACTCGCCAGTTCGCGGCAGAGCCAGGTGATCATCGACACGCTGGAGGTGAAGGACAACGGGGTGGCTGCGATGCAATCCGCCAAGCAGCAAATGAAAGGCCGCCTGCTCACGCTATGGACGGAGGATGTGCAAACTCAGAGCGCAGCATTGCAAACATGGCTGCAAGCCGGGCCTGGAGGCAAGCTGGATGTCCCGTCATTCTGGGGCCGTGTGCTGTCCAGGAAAAAAGTAGATCGTGCGGACCCCGGGCATCTTTTCTGGCGCATCCGGCAGACGCCCGCGGGCGAACGCTGGGAAAAGGTGGCCGCCACTTGGCTCGACGAGCAGCGGCGTGAGTCCGCAGCCCGAGATGAGAGGAACCGGAACAAGTTCAAGACCATGGCAGATTTTCGCGAGAGCGATGCTGGCTGGTTCCTCTCGGGTGTGCAGCCGAGCACGGTCTGGAGCGGCGGCAGCGATTTCACTTTGCTGCCGGAGGGCAAGGAGTTGGTCGACCGCTTGGTGCCTCCGGGTCTCAACTCCGATCGGCTGACCCGCAAGCATGGAGCCATCGCTCGTTCGGCCGACTTTTCGCTCGGCACACAGTTCGTCAGTCTGCGAGTCGCGGGCGGTTCGTCGGCGCATGTGCGACTGATTCAAAACAACTTCCAGCAGATGGAGAACATCGCTCACGCCAACAAAGTGCGGCACTTTGATTCACGCTTTCCCACCTGGGTGACGGTGCCTGTGGGGCATCAGGCGAGCTGGCAGGGACGCCGCTCGTATTTGGAAATCCTAACCAAGGATGATGCGGCCCATTTCCGCCGTTCCGATGAAGGCAACAAACCTTACGAGTTGGTGGTGAAGGACGCGACTGGGCGCTCGTGGTACGGTGTCGATCAGATCGTGGAGCACCAGACTCCAGGAGCGCCCGAGAATGATCTGCACCTGTCACTGCGACTCGCGCCTGCAAGTCCAGAGTGGAACGCGAAAGGTCTCGCCGCTCACTGGCTTCAGGAATGCGCCGCCACGCTGGAACGCTGGAGCCGCAATGCTGCGAACGCCGACGATGTGGATCTGCTGAACTGGCTGCTGGAACACGGCGCTTTGCGCAATCAATTGGCCCAACTGCCCGGCGACGTTCAAAAGCTCGCGGAGCAGTATCGAGGCATCGAGTCCGGTGTGCCACGTTTTCAGCGTGCCTCAGCCATCGTGACGGAGGGCGCTGGGTTTGATTCTCCCGTGCATCGCCGAGGTTCGCCTGATTCGCCGGGTGAAATCGCACCCCGCCGTTTCCTTGAGGTCATTCACGGGCCTGAAGGTCACACCACCGGATCGCATGCGCGGCTGGAACTGGCGCACGATCTTACATCGCCGCAAAATCCGCTCACCGCCCGCGTCATGGCGAATCGTGT
This sequence comes from Verrucomicrobiaceae bacterium, assembly GCA_947477755.1. Taxonomy (GTDB): domain Bacteria; phylum Verrucomicrobiota; class Verrucomicrobiia; order Verrucomicrobiales; family Verrucomicrobiaceae; genus Prosthecobacter. The sequence goes on from CANJVS010000113.1 coordinate 4,353, forward strand.
TTGGCGCTGGGTCTTCGGCCAGGGGCTCGTTGCCACCGTGGACAACTTCGGCGTCATGGGCGAGAAGCCCAGCCATCCCGAGTTGCTCGATTACCTCGCCTCCTATCTTATCGAGCACGACTGGTCGGTGAAAGCTTTGATTCGTCATCTCGTGACGAGCCGAGCCTTCCAGGCGCAAAGCATCGCCTCCGCCAAGGCGCAGCAAGTGGACCCTGCGAATCGACTTCTCTCGCACATGCCAGTGCAGCGCCTGCGGGCCGAGGCGGTGCGCGATTCCATTCTCGCGGTTTCCGGCACCCTGGATCAAACGATGTTTGGCTACACTGGTCCGGCGAATCAGAGCGAGAGCGCTGCCGTGGCCAATCCCCGGCTACGGCGTGGTGTTTACCAATACATTAGACGCGAGTCGCTCGATCACATGATGCTGATGTTCGATGCGCCGGAACCATCCCGCACGCAGGGCGACCGCGAGACCAGCAGCGTGCCCGGGCAGTCGCTGCTCATGCTGAACAGCGCTCTGGTCCACGAGCAAGCCACCGCCTGGGCCGCGAAGGATATGAAGCTCCGCAAGGGATACTCGACCGAGCAGCGCATCGAGCACCTCTTTGCCACCGCGCTCGGTCGTCAGCCCTCCGCGCAGGAGGTGCAGTTGCTCGTGGAGTTCCTCGATGACCAGGCCGAGGCCTACGCGCTCCCACCCGCCGCGCGTGGCTCGGACCAGCGGCTCTGGACGGACCTTTGCCACGTCCTCATCAACGCCAAAGAGTTTCTCTACATCCCCTGACCCGCCCATGAAACCTTCACCACTCAGCCGCCGCTCTCTCCTGCAAACCAGCGCCTCGGGCTTTGGCTGGCTCGCCCTGCAATCGCTCTGGTCGGACCGCTCCTTCGGCTCGCCCGTGCAGCTCACCACCCCGCACCTCGCACCGAAAGCAAAACGCGTTGTCTGGTTCTTCCTGGACGGCGGCCTCTCGCATCTCGACAGCTTTGATCACAAGCCGCGGCTCACTCAGGATCACGGCAAGCCGCTGCAGATCGCCGGCAAAAAAGAGGACATCACCGGACGCACCACCAATGCCATCCTCGGCAGTCCCTTCGCCTTTCAGCGCTACGGCGAGTGCGGGAAGATGGTGAGCGATCTCTTTCCGCACATCGGCTCCTGCGTGGACGATCTCACCTTTCTCCATGGCGTGCATGGGCCGTCCCCCGACCACGAGAGCGCCATCGGCATGCTCCATGGTGGCTCGCTCTTGCAGGGCTTCCCCAGCGTTGGCTCCTGGGCGCACTACGGTCTCGGTTCAGAAAATCAGAACCTGCCCGGCTTCGTCGTCATGGGGTCGCGGAAGCGCATGTATCGCACCAATGGATTCTTGCCGCCCATCCACCAGGGATCGCCCTTTTTCCAGGACCCCGCACGACCTTTGGATGACCTCGTGATGGCGGAGAAGATCAAATCGCTCCAGCAAAACAAGATGCGGGCGGTGGGGCAGCTCGACCGCGATTTTCTGAAATCCTCCGCACAGAATCAGATCATCGAGGCCGCCATCGCCAACCACGAAAAAGCCTACGTCATGCAGGATGCCGTGCCCGAGGCCACCGATCTCACCAAGGAGACCGCCGCCACTCTCGCGCTCTATGGGGTGGGCACCGAACGCAAGGAAACCGATGAGTTTGGCAGGCAATGCCTCGTTGCCCGGCGGTTGCTCGAGCGTGGTGTCCGCTTCATCGAGATCGTCAGCAACGGCTGGGACCAGCATGGCGATCTTCAGAACCTGCACGCCAAAAACGCCCGCGCCATCGACCGGCCCATCGCCGGGCTGTTGAAGGACTTGAAAGGTCGCGGCCTGTTGGAAGACACGCTCGTCGTCTTCGCCACCGAGTTTGGCCGCACGCCAAACACCGAAGGCGGCGGCAGCAAACCGGGCCGTGACCATCATCCCTGGGGCTTCACCATCTGGATGGCCGGTGCTGGTCTGCGCCCAGGTTACAGTCACGGCCAGCTCGACGACTTCGGTTACTTCCCGGTCGAAGGCACCGTCGATATCCACGACATCCACGCCACCGTCCTGCACCTGCTCGGCATCGACCACGAGCGCCTCACCTACCGCTACTCCGGCCGCGACTTCCGCCTCACGGATGTGCATGGCAAACTCGTGAAGGAGATCTTGGCGTGACCGGAGTAAGCATCAATCGACAGAAGCATGGGGACAAAAGGATGGCCTTGCTCTGCTGCCCCCATTCTTCCGTCGATCAAATTCAATCTTTTTGAAACACCTGCTTCTCTTCCTCCTCACCTCCTTCGCTCACGCCTAAGAGCGCTATTTGTTCGCGAGGGACACGAAGGTCATCGAGGTTGCCAGTTGCTGCACCTCGGCGCGGATGGGAAAAAGCTTGGCTGCTGGATGAGCGATGATCGGCGGCTGAAATGCCGCTGCCTGCTCGGCATGTCGCGTCTGGCGAATGGCAACGGGCTCATCGATTGCCGTGCCTCCTGCCTTCATCGACAAGTACGGCTAAGCTTCATCATTGCAGCAAGCTTCTGCGCTTCCAGCAGCAATCAACAGATCAAGAGGTGGCACCATCAACCCGCCATCGAATCTTCTATGAAACGCATCCTCACAGCTCTCCTCGCGCTGCTGTTCCTCATTCATGCTCAGAACAGCACGCTGAAAGCCAGTGACGCCAGAGCAGGGAACATCATCGCTGTTTACGGAGACGCCGCTGCGGCCCCGACCCCGCCAGTGGGCTGGACGCTTCAATGGAATGAGCGCAGTCAGATCGGCGACTCCAGCGGTTACTCGCCTTTGAGCTACGATGAGAAAGCGAAGGTCTATGGTGTGCGGGATGCGTCCGGCGCACTGCGGAGCGATGCCCCCAGCCAGACCCTTTCGCGCGATGTCTTTGCCATGCCCGACAAGAATGGCGTCGCACGCTGCTACATCGCTTCATTCAAACTCAGTGCCGATTCCGCAGGAGATGTATGGATCAACCACGGGAACCTGCGCACCCCCTTCACCGATGGCACCGAGGTGCAGATCTTTGTGAACGAGCAATTGAAGGCGCAAAAACACTTCGCAAAGGACCGCTTCGCCCATGTCTTCCAGTTCAAGCTCGGCCCATTGAAGAAGGACGACGTCATTCACCTCGCGATCGCTCCAAAGAAGACTTCGAGGAAGGCCGGTGGCCGACTCCTCTATGTCATTGAGGACTGCCCACCTGTATCCCCTGGGCGAGATCACGGTGACCCCGAACTGTCGCATCTGGTTATCCGGAAGTTGGGAAACCAAGCTCGAACTCGGCGAACGCCTGTACCGTCCGCCGAGCCCGGACAACGACAACCGCTAC
>CANJVS010000114.1 GCA_947477755.1 Verrucomicrobiaceae bacterium
CAAGCTGGCCTGACCAACTCACCGCACCGGCGGCGCTCACGCTGAAGGTCAGGAAGCCATCGCCCTGTGGGATGCTAGCGCTTGTGTCGGTGGGTTCGAGTGCGGCAGTAAAGTACCCTTTGAATTGGTCTGCAGGTCTTGTGCTGGTTTGCCACACATGCTTGCTGCCCGTGAGTGTCGCACTGATGGGCACGGCTCCTGGCAGTGTCACATCGCCCTCGATTAAATCGGTGCTGATGGAGCTCATGTTCACAGTCAAATCCACGGCAGGCTTGCCTGCGCGTTTGATGGAGGTTTTCAAAATGGCGTGATCAGGATCAGGAGTCAGAGGATTGACCGCCGTGTTTAGTCTGCCGGTGAATGGGTGACTGCCCGTGCCGAGTTTTAGCATGCCAGTCACACCACCTGCATTGGTCACGGTCATCGTCATCAGGCCTCCAAACTTGTCGGTCAGCGTCTCGCTGTCCGCGATTGTTGCGGAGTAGCCACCCGCAAGCTCGGGTGGGAATGGCAGCACGGTAATATCGAAGCTGATCGTGTTGGAGTCGCCCCACACATTCTTGGCCTTCACCGTCACGGTGGAGGTTTTTGCCTCTGTCGGATAACCAGTGATGTGACCGGTGACATTGGAAAGCACCAAGCCTTTCGGCATCCCCGTGGTCGTGTAGGTCACAGGTCCATTCAACGTGGGGATGATTAAATCATAGCTCGCACTGATTGCCGCATTTGGGATCGGAGTAGGCGTTGTCAGCACTGGTGCCACGAGGACACCGCGCTGCGTCACTATGTGCGTCTTGCCACCAATCTTCAGCGTACCCGTGCGGGAGTCTTTCGATGGGCTCGGCGCGGGAATGAAACGTACCGACGTGGCACCAGGAGCAGGCGGCACAAAGCTCAGCCAGGAGAGCGACTCAATCACCGTCCACGGAGCCGTGGCCGACACAGTCAGGTCGTATGCTGGACTGTCCGCAGGAATCGTTACATCAGGTCCAAGAGTGCAATCAGCCAGCTGCAACGTCACTGTCGCCGCATTGCTCTTTAGGCCAAGCGCATCAGCCGCGGTGTACGTGAAGCTGCCGCCAGCAAACGTGGCCGAAGGCGTGAACACCAAGTCCGTGCCCGCCTTCGCCACCGTGCCGACACTGGCTCCAGGCTGCGTGAATGAAGTGATGCTCAACGCATCGCCATCAGGATCAGCATCATTGCTGAGCACAGAAATGGTCACCTTGGCCGACGGCAGTGACAGCACAGGTTCGCCAGTTGCGACTGGGGCACGATTCAGCGTAGTGAAGGTCATGTTCGCTCCATTGGCGGCTCCGAGCGGGCCAGCGGCGCGAACACGAAAGTTATATTTGGTGTGTGGCAGCAGACCTGTGATCGTGGCAGCCACCGGTGTATCAGTAATGCCGTCCACAGAAACTGGGGTTGCATTGACGCTGCCTGCGATTGCTATGGTATTCACCGTCGAATCAGTACCCGTGCCTAATGCTGACCATATTGCGCCATTCCATTTGGCTATTCGATTCACCGTGACACCCCCTGCTGTGATGAAAGCCCCACCGGAATAAATGTTCCCATTGGACGTAGCCAACGCCCATACAGAGTTGCTCATGCCACTACCGAGTGGCGTCCATGCATTGCCGTTCCATCGGGCAATATTATTCGCAGGCTGCCCACCCGCTTGAGTGAAGCTACCTCCAATATAAAGATCACCACCAGAGATCACCAATGCATTAACAGTGCCGTTCACCCCGTCTCCCAACGCTTCCCATCCGCTTCCATTCCATTTGGCAACATGATTCACTTCTGTATCCCCAGCATGGGTAAATTGCCCACCCGCATAAACGACGTCGCCGGAAACGGCCACAGCATTAACAGGCGCATTCAACCCCGTTTTCAAAGTTGCCCACGATGTGCCATTCCAACGAGCGACGCTGCTTGAAAGGTCGTTTACAATCATGTCCCCAGACAAAACCAACTCCGCCCCTCGTTGCGTAAAAGCAGTGATTCCACTGCCTAAAGTCGACCCGTGTGGTAACCCCGACCAATTGCCACCGTCCCATTTGGCGATCCCGGTAGTGTTTATGCCACCAGCCGTGTCGAAGTTACCTCCCACGTATAAAACATCTTGGAATACAGCCAGAGCATTGACCTTGAATTGAGAATTGCCGCCCCCCCCCCGAGTCACCCAACCCCAATCCTAGAGCTGACCAAGTCGATCCATTCCATCTCGCCAGACGCTGGATTGTGATATTGCCAGATTTGCTGAAATTTCCGCCAGCATACAAATCGCCGCCCCAAACCGCCAGGGCATAGACGATTCCAGAATCCAACCCATCACCCAAGGCTGACCAAGTAGTACCATTCCACAGTGCAACTGTTCTGGCATAAATAGTGGTAGGCGCAGTTGCCACCACTTTCAAAAAAGACCCGCCCACATACAGATTTCCACCCGATACAGCCAAGGCGTTGACCTGCGCACTTCCAGCCGCAGCAAGTCCTGTTCCCAATGCGAACCAAGCGCTGCCACTCCAACGTGCGATGCAGTTTACCGTGATTCCACCTGCCGTATTGAATACGCCGCCAACATACAGACTGCCATTCATGACTGCCATAGCACGAACGGCAGGTGTGTTAAAATTCCAGCCAAGTCCGCTCCCAAGTGCTGACCAAACTGTACCATCCCACTTCGCAATACAGGCAGCAGGAATGCCTCCGGCAGTGGTGAACTCACCACCAACATACAAATCATCACCAAGAACAGCCAGAGTCCGCACAATACCATTCACCCCGTTGTCACTTCCAGCTCCCAAGTTAGTCCAGTTTAGCCCGTTCCACTTCACCACATTATTGCAGGGCACGTCGCCTGCACCTGTAGTGCCAAAATCTCCACCTATGTAAACATCCGCGCCGATCACAGCCAGTGCATAAACATAAGTCGGGCCGAGGGCTGAAACACCCATGCTCACCCAGTCAGCATCGCTGAAAGTCGGATCAATGCGCACTGGATACACTGCATTTGAATCCTCCACGATAACCCTCAACTTTGTGAATTCAGTCACCTCCATATGTGCCGATAAGGCTTGCCCTTGAGCATCAGTGACCTTCAGACGCGTGTATGCAATCTTGCGGCCGGAGACAGGCAGGCGCAGCTCCGCTCCTCCACTCATGGCACTGGCAGCGGCTCCCGTGATGACCAATTCCACTGACAAAGCCCCAACTCCTTCAGGCCGCTCGAGCACGACAAAATCCTGCCGCACACCATCCATGCTTACCGAGTTCTCCTCACTGAATCCTGGTCGGCTCAGACTGGCTGTCGATCCATCGACCACTACCTTGCCGTCATTCGCCAACAAAGCAGGTGGCTGGTCCATGCGCCCCACAGCTCTTGCCATGACTCGAAACCTCTCTGTCTGATCAGCTTCAGCCGTGGAGGTGATCCAGAGTCCATCACGAGCAGCTTTACCTTCCAGTTTTTGAAAAACGCAGCGTAGAGCGGCCTCGTCTTGACTGATCGCTGTGACACCCAACCCATCGCCTTGATATTGGGCACCCGCCTTGGCTCCCACCTCTGACCAGGGGATAGGTTTGGTGGTCTCAGGCTCTGGCAGGATTGCTTCTGCACCAGCGATAACAACCGTAACGGGGCAAACGAGAATCAGGGCGGCAACCAAGAAGCGAGAAAATGTTTTCATCAGAAGGTGGTAAGGATGGATACAGAAGTTTGTGAGTCAGCTTAGCAAGAGATGAAAATGCGCAGAAAAATAGACTCAGGCTCCTTGGAGACGATGGGCGGGAGTACGAAACTCCACAAACTACAGCGAACAAATCCATCCTCCGTGATTTGTAAACAGACGAACGCGGACCAACAAGGCAATCCTCAAGCCTCCGACGCGGGAATCTCAGATCTGAATTTTGAAAAGTGGACAGCAGAAGGGATAGAGGTCAAGAAATCGAACGCGGACTTTGAACCTGAATCGGGAATAGATAGCCTACGGAAATACTCAAAAGCCTAAGGAGAGGGTTTTCAAAGCGACTCGCTCAAAAGTTGCATCCCCCGGCTTGCGTCGTTGCCAGTCTATCCGCTTTTTCGCGTGTTCCGTAGGCAGTCATCCCCATATTTAGAATTGCAAACGGCTAGCCATGATGGCGGTCACTCGCTACACATGTTCCTATGGCTTTCAGGCGACTTTACGAGTGGCTATTAGGCTCCGTCATACTCACGCTCCGTGCTATCGAGGCTTCTGAAGAAGTCAGTCTCTGCTTCCTCAGCTTGCCATGTTCAATCCACGGCTAACCACTTATTCACTCGGCCAGAAACTGAACGGCGTCGATGATGACGTGGCCGTTGGTGCCGGTGTTGGTGATCTCGACTGAGCCGGTTTTGCCGGCTTCAAAACGGAAAGTGCCGAGGGGGTGGAGACCCTTTTTGCCGGCTGGCTTTTTCTTTTGGTCCACGACCACCGTGGTGTCGCCATCGGCGTGATGGATGATGACCGGGACGTTGCTGGCGCGATTGGCGAGGGCGCTGTAGGAGATGGCGACCTGATAGTGTCCGGCTTTCGGAAGAGCGGGAATGAAGCGGGCTTTTTGCTCGCCTTTGGCAGTGTCGCCATCGTGGCGGTAGCCCTGCTCGATGAAGCCCGGCGTGGTGTGGCCGATGGACTCAAAGCCGGTGAGTTGGGCTTCGTTGTCATCGACGATGATGCCCGGCAGATCAGTCTTTTTGAGGGAGTTGAATTCAGGCATGGGCGGCGACTCGAAGTCGAGCATCTGCTTGTCGGCGATGAGTCGCTCCTTCAATCTGGCTGCGTCGATTTTCTGAACCGTGGTGCCCTGCTCGATGGCCTGCACGGCAGCGGTGGCGGCGCTCTGACCGAGCACCATGAACACGGGCTCCATGCGGATGCTGCCGTAAGCGATGTGGCTGGCGCTCAGGCAAACGGGGACGAGCAGGTTGGTGCATTCATCCGCCTTGGGCCGGATGCTGCGATAGCTGACAGGATAGGGCCGGATGCCGATCTGCACATCACCTTCATTGCGGACAAACCCTTCTTTGGTGACGAAGCGCTGGATGTTGTGGGAGTCCATGTTGTATGCGCCCATGCCGACGCTGTCTTCGACGATTTCCTGGCGCTTGCAGTTCTTCTCGGTCATGACGTAATCGGAGATCATGCGGCGGGCTTCGCGCACATAGAGTTGGCGCGGCCAGTGACCGTTGTCGGCAAATTCATCTTTGGCCAGACCGAGCTTCAGGAACGCGGCGCGGATCTTTTCCGGCACGCGCGGATGGTGGGCATAGGTCCACATGAGGCCTTTCTGCCAGTCCTCATGCGCCTCCCAGATCCTGGCGCGGGTGGCGTAATCGGCATCGGGGTAATCCCAGTTCTGGCCGATGAAGTCGGTGCTGACGGCAAAGTTGTTGTTCGTGTCAGTCTTCCGGTTAGGCATCCACGAGGGAGCCCATGAGATGCGCTCGTCACCGGCCTCGACATTGCGCAGAGCCAGTTCAAACCAGCGCTCGTCGTAGTTTTCCGGCTTTTCCCAGTCGAGGCGGTTTTCCGGCACGTCGGTGGTGCACATGCGGAAGTTATAGGCCTGCACTTTGCGGTCGCCGCTGAATTCCTCACCGGGATCTTTTTCGATGCCCTTCAGCAGCCCGCTGGCGGGATCACCTGGCTTCACATAGGGGTCCACGTTTTTGGTGAACTGATGATGGATGGTGCGTGCGATCTGCACGCCATTGATGATCTCACCATAAACTTTGTTAGCCTCACGACCGACATGGTATCGCACGCCGGCCTTAGCCATCAAATCGCCCTCGTAAGTGGCATCAATGAACATCGGCGCGGTGAACTCACGACCGCTTTCCATGAGGATCTTCGTGATCTTCGCGCCATCCTTGATGACACCCTTTTTCAAATCCAGGCGCTCGCCGAAAACAATGGTCACCTTCCCTGCCACCTCCTTGAGCATGGCATCATAGATCTCCGTGGCGGCGTGCGGTTCGAAGGTCCACATGGTGTCCTCACTGCCGGTGTTGCCGTGAGGTTTTTTGGCAAAGTAGGTTTCGCGGGGTTCGTGCGTCCACTTTGAGGCGTCGCTGTAATAGCGGAAGACGCGGGCATAAAACTCGCGGGAGAGACCACCGATGGCTTTCTTGTTGCCGATGTCCGTGGCTCCAAGTCCGCCCGTGGTCAGGCCGCCGAGGAACTTGGTCGGCTCGATCAGGATCGCCGTCCGGCCCATCCGCGCCGTCTGAATGGCGGCAGTGACGCCACCGGAGGTGCCGCCATAGATGACGACATCGGCACTATCAGCCGCGATGAGCAGCGTTGGAAGAGCAAGAAGGGAAAGGAGGGTGCGGTGCAGATACATGAAGATGGGAAGATGGAGCCGCAGTGTGAGAGCGTCTTCTTTCAATCAGGCGGCATCAAACAAATCATGTTCATCCTGCGAATCATGTAAATCCTGTAATTGAGGTCATGATCTACAACCAGATGCCGATTTGATGCATAAGCCTGAATCACACCACCCGGAATTGGAATCGTGGCTGAGTTTGAAACCTGCCTGAGTTGGATGTTACAGCCGTTTGAGCCAGGCAATGAGTGCGTTCTTATCCGCGTCGGGAAGTTCGGATGGGAAGTAGTGGCCGCGATCACGAATAAAGTCGGGCGCTTTGTTCACACGCAGGAGGGCCGGGCCGGCATCTTTGGCGATGAGATCCATGGCTTCCGAATCACTGAGGTTGCGGTTTTTGATTTCCCCGAGCGCGCTGTTGAACTTGAGCATGGCGCCGGCGACTTCGATGGGGTTGGTGAGTTCGGGATCAATGTTGACGAGCAGGTTCAGAGGGAAGCCTTTCGGGATGGGACCGATTTCGACGCCACCAAGTTTACCGGCAGCAAAGTAGTTGCCAGGCAGGATGACCAGCGCAGCAAGCATGCTGATGACACCTGCGGTGAGACGCAGTCTCCGGCTCCAGGATCTGGCTGGCGCCTTGCGCGAGCGCCTGGTGAAGAAAACCCCACCTAAAAGGACACCGGTTCCAAGCAACCATGGCTGGTCAAACAAGGGAGCACTCCATCCGCCGAGGACACCTTGAACCAGAACAGGGAGGTGGCGCGGATCGAGACGGAAGTAGCAGCGCTCCTGAGCGACAGCCATGCTGGCAGTGCCATCACGTTTTTCCGGCCAGCACATTTTCCGAATGGCGTCATCAAAGGCCGCCATGCGTCCAGCCACGGTGGGGTCATGGGTGTGCTTGCCGAGGGCATTGTTATGCAGGAAGGGGGCGGAGGACCATATGGCGACGAGGGAGGGCACTCGGTAGAAGCCCGGGCCGTTACCGATCATGGGAAATGACCAGGGGTTACCAGTGAAGGGGTCCGCCACTTTGATCGGGCCGACTGAAGGCGTGGTCTTGTAATCCACCGAGGTGAAGTCTGCCCAGACGTGACCCGTGCGGCCGTTGTCCTGAAGGGCGCGCGCGGCATTGGTTTTGACGACGGTGACAGGCACGCGTTCGTCGATGGAAAGATAGTTATTCTCCAGAAAGTCAGGCTTCACCACCTCGGCGCGTGCAAACGTCAGATAGTCGTTTTCTTTCGACCAGCGGGCGACATCGGCGATCGGG
>CANJVS010000115.1 GCA_947477755.1 Verrucomicrobiaceae bacterium
ACGCGAATGTCAGCATAACCACCGAAGTGATACGATTCACCCTGGTCGGTCAGTCTGCTTCTGAGGTGAGAAGAACAATCCAAGCAGAAGGTCATCAAAATGACAGCGAACTCACATTCCCACTTGCCAAAACCGGAGCCATATCAACGCCTACGTTGAGCCGTTGAGCCGTTGAGCCGTTGAGCCGTTGAGCCGTTGAGCCGTTGAGCCGTTGAGCCGTTGAGCCGTTGAGCCGTTGAGCCGTTGAGCCGTTGAGCCGTTGAGCCGGTAGCACGAATAGGGACTCATATTTTTGATGCTAGGCAATGCGGGCAAAAGACGCAAGCCTTAAAAGCATTCCAAACCAAGTGGCTCAATCTTTGGCTTATGAACACAGGCTTCATCCGGAACGAAGTCTGATGGAGGTCCGGGACGAGAATAGACTCAGCGGACTAGGGGCCTGCCTAGAAGCGGGGATCCGAATGGTCTGGATGGCCAGTAAAATAGTTTCCGCCATGGAACGCCGGACGATCCAATGAGGAACGTGATGCGGTGGGTGGCAGGAAAATGTTTTGGTTGCCAAAGCACGACATCTTGATCGAGTTATTCACAGTCACACAAGATATAGTGGTCGCCGGTTTCCGGGGCTGCGATGTCTCGCGGTCGGCTTTTCCTCTCCTCCATCCTCTATCTCCACTTTTTATGACCCTGACTTACGCTGCCCGGAACCACTCCTTTGTCCTCGATGCCGCGAAGGCGGAAAGGGTTCTGGCGGGCAAGCGCGTGATCGGGGGGGAGGAGGCAGGCTGCTTTGACCTCTTCCCGCTGCGGTATGATTGGGCCTGCGAGAAGTATGGGGTGATGATGTCGAACCACTGGGAGCCGGAAGACATCCCGATGCAGAAGGATGTGGAGCAGTGGCAGTCGGAGGCGGTGACGGCGAATGAGCGGTGGATCATCATGATGGGGATCGGCTACTTCAGCGCGGCGGAGGGGATCGTGGGGGATAACGTCCAGCATGTGGTGCGTGATCTGGTGACGGCGGCGGAGCTGAAGCTGGTGCTGGGCCGCCATGCGCATGAGGAGAACATCCACGCGGACTCGCTGCTGTACATGATTTCGGCGCTGGGGATCAATCCGCATGAGTGTGAGGCGATGTTTGAGCAGATCCCGACGATCGTGCGGAAGAATGAGTTTGTGACGCGGCACTCGATGGGGCTGCGCCGTGGCCTGGATCTGACGAGGCTGGAGAACAAGCAACTGCTGGCGAAGAATCTGTTTGTCTTCGGCCAGTGCATGGAGGGGACTCAGTTTTACGGGCTGTTTGCGATGATCCTGAGCCTGAAGCGGCAGGGGAAGTTCAAGGGGATCGGGGAGATGTTTGAGTACACGCTGCGGGATGAGACGAACCACATCGAGATCTTCCGCCAGCTCTTCCTGGAACTGCTGACGGAGAACCCGGAGATCGGCACGCCGGCATTCCGTGCGGAGCTGGTGGGGACGATGCGTGAGGCGGTGGCACTGGAGAAGGAATTTATCCGTGACTGTCTGCCGGTAAGCACGGTGGGGCTGTCGGTGGGGGAGGCAGAGCGGTACATCGACTACATCGCGGACTGCCGCCTGATGGGCTGCGGTCTGCCGGAGCTGAACCCTGGGCTGACGGACCCGCTGCCGTGGCTGGATGAGTCGATCCGTATGCGGAAGGAGAAGAATTTCTTCGAGGGGCGTGTGACGGACTACCAGAAGATCGCGAGCTTCATGTCGGAGATCTTCAAGACGGAGGAGGCGGACCGGAAGTCGGCGGCGGGGTTATGGGCGGAGTCGGGTGCGGTGGTGCTGCCTGCTATGATGGTGGCGGCGGGTGTGGCTGCGCCAGCCCTGCCACCTGCGAGCGGGGTGGTGACTTACACGATCGGCAGCCGCCAGTTTTACCTGGATAAAGGAAAGGCTGAGGCCGCCTTTGCCGCGAAGCGGGTGGTCAATGGGCGCGAGACGCTGACCTTTAATCTGCTGCCGCTGCGCTACGAGTGGGCCTATGATCTCTACAAGGAGATGAAGGCGGTGAACTGGGGCCCGATGAGCGCAGACATCCGGATGCATCTGGACGCTGCCCAGTGGCGGGCCGGGGCGCTGACGGAGTCGGAGCGGGGGCTGGTGCGGCTCTGCCTCGGCTGGCTGGCGCGCTCTCCCCGACTGCCGGGAGCGGGCTTGCAGCACATTATTCGCTCGCTGGTGACGGCACCAGAGCTGAAGCTGGTGCTGGGCCGTGAACCGCAGGACGTGAATCTGCGCGTGGAGGTGCTGCTCTACGCGGTCTGCATGCTGGAGCAGAACCCGCACGACTGTGAGGCGCTCTTTGCCGAAGCAGCAAATCTGGAGCGGCGGGAGGAGCTGCTGCGGAAGCACGGCGCGGGCTTCAGCACGGAGATGGATCTGACGACGGTGGAGGGGCGGCGTGTGTTTGCCCATGGGGTCTTCCTGGCTGGTCCGTGCCTGAAGGGGATGGCTTTTTTCCCACTCCATGCGGCGATGATGCTGCTAGCCCCGAAGTGCCCCGGTCTGGTGCAGATGCTCAGCCACATCCTGCGGGATGAGGCGAGCTATGGGGAGGTCTTTACCCATCTGTTCATGGAGCTGATGAAGGAGAACCCTGAGCTAAAGGAGCCGGGCTTCTTCGCGGAACTGGGGGCTGTGATGGCGGAGGTGGTGGTGGTGGAGAAGGCCTTTGTGCAGGAGCACCTGACATTGGCTGACGGGGAAGAGCTGGCGGGTCTGATCGACTACCTCGCGAACTGTCGCCTGCGCGCCTGTGGTCTGCCGCCGCTGAATGCGGCAGGCACTGCTCCGTCGCTGAAACTCAAGGAACGGCTGCATGTGCGCGACGCCTCAGCCATCACCAGCCGAGCCGTGCTGACTCTGTCCAACGACGATGACCTCTAATCTTATGAGTACCGATACACCTCCTCCTTGCGCCGATCTGCCTGCTGCCGAAGCACTGCACATAATCGATGACGACCTCGATCTTGCCGATGAAAAGCTCGGCACACGGCAAGAGGATGCCACGAGGATTTTTGTCTGCGAAGGCGGCTGCGAATGAATCACTGCTCCACCTAACTCTCAACACCGGTTTTAATTCAGCCCTGTTCAGCCAGCTCCCGGTGCTGCCGCTGCTTTTCCTGCGGCGTGCGGAACATCATCGCCACAGAGAAGGTGGTGACGGTGCCGAACATGATGCGCCAGGGGAACTCGATCACCGGCATCCATTCGGGGCGGCTGATGCCGTTGGCTCCGAAGAGGCCCATGACATCTTTGTCCAGCCCGCTCATGTAGGCCACGACGATGAAGCCGGCGATCATGGCGATCACGTTGCCGAAGTCGTTTCCGCGTGTCCGGGTGAACAGGCCGGTCATGAACACGCCCAGCAGCGATCCGTAGGTATAACCAAAGATGCCCAAAATGATCGGCAGGATGCGCAGCTGCGGATTGTGGGAGGTGACCCAGGCCGTGGCGAGCGCGACCGACACCAGCAGCGTGGCAAACAAAACCGTGCCAAAGCGCAGCACGCGCACTTTGCCAGCATCCGTTTTCGGTTCGCCGAACCAGTGGAAATGGAAGTCGCGAACATAACTTGTGGCCAGTGAATTCAAGGCCGTGCTGAGTGATCCCATCGTCGTGGCCAGCACCCCGGCGATCACCAGGCCGCGCAGTCCGGCGGGCATGACCGTGAGGACAAAGTAGGGGAACACCTTGTTGGACGAGACCACACCGGCGGCATTTTTCGGCAGCAGCGCGTCCGGGTTCTGCTGATAAAAGACGTAGAGCAGGATGCCGATGCCGAGCACCACCATCGTGATCGGCACATCGGCGATGCCGGAGAGAATCGTCGCCACCGCGCTCTGGCGTTTGTTCTTCGCCGTGAGCATGCGCTGCACCATGTCCTGGTCCGTGCCGTGTGTGGCGAGGGTGACAAAAGTGGAGCCGAGGAAGGCCGCCCAGACGGTGTACTCCTGCTCCAGCACGTGTTTGATATTACCCCAGAAACCAGCGCCCTCCTTGAGGCCGAGATCCCACATGGCCAGATCCTTTGGCCCCGTCAGCGTCGCCACCGCTCCACCCCAGCCTCCTGGAATATGGCCGATCAGGTAGATCAGTGAAAAGCTCAGCGCGCAGATGAGCACGATGATCTGGATCACGTCCGTCCAGATCACGGCGCGAATGCCGCCCACGGCGGTGTAAACTGCTGTCGCCAGCGTCACCAGCACCAGTGCGACCCCCGTGAGCCAGAACTCCATGCCGGGTGAAATGATCTGCTGCGGATTTTGCAGATGCCAGATGATGACCAGGATCATCGTGGGCACCCAGAGGCGGGTGCCGCTGGCCAGCAGCCGGGTGATCAAAAAGACCCCCGAAGACAAGCGATGCGTCACGGGTCCGAAGCGTGTGCCCAGAAACTCATAGATGCTCACCACGCCATGCCGGTAATAGGCCGGAATAAACACCGCGCTCACCACGACACGCGCGAGCAGGTAACCGACGATGAGCTGGATGTAAGTGAAGTTGCGCAGCGCGTAGCCCTCTCCCGGCGCGCCAAAGAAGGTGCCGGCGCTGATTTCAGCCGCCAGGATCGATGCCAGCACGGCCCACCAGGCGATCTGCCGGTCACCAAGCGCAAAGCCTTCCATCGAGCCGCTTTTGCTGCGCTGGGACAGGCCGATCCAGAGGATCAGGCCAAAGTAGGCGATGAGGACGACGGAGTCTAAAATCAAGGCGGAGGACATGGCCGAGTATGGAGCGCAGACGCGGCCTGCGCCAAGATATATGTAGAACGCAGCCGCTCCACTGGCTTCTTGCGCTGGAGGGTCTTTCACGTCATTCATTGACTATGACGATTACTCTACCCCCTGCTCTGAATGCTCTCGTGGTGAAGAAGCTGGCCACTGGCCTCTATGACAATGCAGCCGATGTCGTGCGAGATGCCCTTCGCCAGATGGAGGCCCGTGAATCTGCGCTGGCGGCGCTAAAGCAGGAAGTGCAGATCGGGTTTGGCCAGTTGGATGCTGGTGATGTTGTGGAGATGGACCGCGCATCATTCCTCAATCACTTCAAAGCACGCAGGCAATCCACATGAGTTTCCGCCTTGCTCGTGCAGCCTTAGATGACCTCGAATCCGTCGACGATTATACGGTCAAGAAATGGGGTGTTGAGCAGTCCGACACCTATCTAGCGATGCTATGGGCTACCTTTGAGCGCATTGCACAAACACCATCCAGATGGCGGTTACGGCCTGAACTCCACCCTGAATGCCGTGTCTGTTTTGCTGGTAGTCATGCAATCTTTTACTGCATCCGGGGTGATTCTATTGAGGTCGCCCGTGTTCTTCACGGCACCATGGATTTTTCACGACACACTGATGCCTTGTTTGACGATTCCTAATTTCACCAGCCTCCTCTCATGAAACACTTCTTGTTACTTTCCACGCTCCTGCTCGCCTCATGTGGCCGAGAAACCACACTGCCCACCGAGTCAGCAAAGTCTGGCAAGCCCCAGGTCTATGTGGCCAACTATCCGTTGAAGTACTTCGCCGAGCGTCTGGCAGGAAATGCCGTCGACGTGAAGTTTCCTGCGCCGGGTGATGAAGATCCGGCCTTCTGGCAGCCGGATGATGCCGCCATCTCGGCCTATCAGTCCGCCGACCTGATTCTCATGAACGGTGCCGCGTATTCCAAATGGGCTGAAAAAGTGACGCTGCCGCAATCGAAGCTCGTGGACACGGCCGCTTCATTCAAAGCGCAGTTCATCGAGATCAAGGCCGACTCGACACACAGCCACGGCCCCGGCGGCGAGCACAGCCACAGCGGCACGGCCTTCACCACCTGGATCGATCTCCAGCAGGGCATCCAGCAAATCCAGGCAGTGGCGACTGCTCTGGAAGGCGTGGCCGGGACCGGTGCCAAAGCCGCCGTGCAGGCCAATCTCGCGACACTGAAAAAGGAGATGGAAACGTTGGATCAACGTTTGTTAGCCGTTGGGAAACGCATCGCCAACGCGCCGCTCGTCGCCTCGCACCCGGTGTATCATTATTTGGCCCGGCGTTATGCGCTCAATCTCCAGTCGGTTCTCTGGGAACCGGAAGTGGTGCCGGATGAAAAGGCGATGGAAGTGCTGAAGGCGCTGCTGTCAAAACATCCGGCCAAATGGATGATCTGGGAGGGCGAGCCGGCCAGGGAAAGCGTGGCCAAACTGGAAGCCATCGGCGTGAAATCCCTGGTCTTTGATCCCTGTGGCAACGTGCCTGATTCGGGTGATTTCCTGTCGGTGATGACGGCCAATGTCGAGGCGCTTGAGAAGGCCTTCCCCTGAACACAAAGCGGCCATGCAAACACATCGTCTGCATGGCCGGATGATTCTCGAAGAGGGCTGGGATCAGTTCGCGAGTGCGGCGGCGACGTTGCCGACGATGTCCTTGCCGGGGCGCAGGGTTTTGGCGCCCGGAGTCCAATTGGCAGGGCAGGCTTCGCTGGGGTTGGCGATGAGGTGCACGTTGGCTTCCATTTTGCGGACGAGCTCAGCGGCATTGCGGCCGACATTGTAGAAGTTGACCTCGGAGGAGACGAGCTTGCCTTCCGGATTGATGATGAAAGTGCCGCGCAGCGCCAGACCGGTGGCGGCGTCATACACGCCGAAGAGGCGGCTGACGGTTCCCGTGGTGTCGGCGGCGAGCGTGTATTTCACATTCTTCATCAGGCCTTCGGTATTGCGCCAGACCATGTGGGAGAACTTCGTGTCCGTGGAGACGGCGACCACGGTTGCGCCGAGTTCGGCGAGCTTGGCATGCTGCTCGGCAAGGTCAGCCAGTTCGGTGGGGCAGACAAAGGTGAAGTCCGCCGGATAAAAGACGAGGATGGTCCACTTGCCGGACTTTTTGATGGCATCGAGCGACACCTTGCCGAAGTCGCCCTGGGCAGGCTCATAGGTTTCCATTTCAAAGTTAGGCACGAAGGATCCGACGGAGGCGGTGAGGGGGGCAGTGTCCATGAGGGTATTTTTGTTTGGGGGTGGATGTGGGGTATCTGAGGCGGCGTGACCTTTGGCACCCAGACCGTCTGGTCAATCGCAAAGGCATGCCGTTGCTGCATTTGCTCTCAAAAACGTCTTTTTCAGTATCTTTCGCGCGCCCCATGCCTTTTCTGGGGACTGCCATGCCCGACCAACCCGCGACATCGATCCGCTCACTCTTCTGGGGTTGGGATGCGCCGGTGCTGGAGCGTGCCGTGGCGCATCTGATGCAGGATTGGGATCCGGCATCAGGCGCCCTGGATCTGGAGCAGACTCTCATCGTGGTGCCCACCTCCGAGGCAGGACGCCGGCTGAAGGAAGCGCTCGCGCGTGCCACCGACCAGCACGGTCGCGGCGCCAGTGTGCCCTGGGTTTGGACGCCGGAACAGGCATTGTCACCACCGCAGGCTCATCCAGCTGCGGCCACGCGGATGCAGGCGCAGATGGCCTGGCAGCAGGCCTTGCAAAAAGTGCCGTTGGAGGCGCTCACGGCGCTGTTTCCAAAACTGCCGGAAGAGCGCGGCTGGCTGTGGCAGGTGGAGATGGCCGAGCTGCTCGCCGATTTGAAATCC
>CANJVS010000116.1 GCA_947477755.1 Verrucomicrobiaceae bacterium
ACGCCGTTGAACTGGAAAGCCGCAGCCAACCAATTTGCGATCCAGTTCGGGTCGCGATTTTTTTGATTGAGCGCATGCGCTCAATCAAAAAAACAACCCCAGACCAAACATAACCAAAGACCCGAAACACAAACTTTCGGACACGCTCGGGCTTTCATCGTACTTTTTTAAATTGATCAGACTGCGTGCGAAATTGCCCATGAATAGTAGGACTTGTCATGATTCGGACCGAGGCCGCGCTCCATGATCTTGAGTAGCGCACGTTGCTCGGCTTCGGCTTCGGCATATCTGGCTTGGGAATTCAGCGAAGTGGCCAGATTGTTCCGACACATGAGTGTGGTGGGATTCTCTGGACCGAGGACGCGTTCCATGATCTTGAGCGTCGCACGAAGTTCGTGCTTCGGCTTCGGCTTCGACGCTCTTGCCATGGGCATTGAGTAAATAGCCCAGATCCTGGCGGTTCCGCAGTGTTTTAGGGTCTTCGGGGCCGAGTGTCTGGGTCTGAATCTTGATGAGCTTCCGGTACTGCAACTCCTGTTCAGCCGCTTCCGCTTCGGCTTCGGTTGTCTTGCCTTGAGCCAGCAGCATCACGACCAGTGAATCCCTGGTGAGCAGGGTGTCTTCGTCGTCAGCGCCCAGCGAGCTCGTTTGAATGGCAAGCACTGCACGCAGTTCCTTCACGGCTTCTGCGGGATTTCCATCATCTCCCACGAGCCGGGCCAGTCCCATCCGGCTGCGCAGGGTGAAGCGGTGCTCCGCGCCCAAATTCTGCTCCGCCTCCGTCACCACGGCCCGAAACGCCGCATCGGCCTCCTTGGCCTTTCCAGCTTCCGCCAATGCGATCGCACTCTCACGCTTCTTTACCAGCGCTGGCGCAGGCGTTTTCTCTTTCTCAGCGCTGCGTGCCTGGTCACTCAACAGACAAAGAGCAGCACCGATCGTGGTGAGGGTTAGAATCCGGTGAAATTGAATCATTTTTGCCACTCTATGTTAGGCGTGTGAACGCATCCCAACTGACTGGTATTCCTTCAAATCGGAGTTTATCGTCCGGACTGAGTAGCCGAATCAGGTCATACTTATCCGACAACAAGGACCGCCTGCGGCCCGTGGGCACTTTGTCCCGCAGGGCATCAAGGCCGAGATGCTTCAGACTGAATCGATGCAACTTTATCAACTTCCTGATTAGACCAGAGAGACTGCTGACCATCTTTGGCAGTGTACTCCAAAGAACAGCGGGCAAGATCAATGCGAGTAAGCCCAAAATCCTCAACACCCGGGGCATAGGATGCCGAGACAATGACGTGCCCGCGCAGAATGATCTCGTTGGTTGACCGCCTGTAGTGGATCTCATCCGCCCGACAGTAGTAGGAGCCAAATGCGTCCGTCACATCAACCCTGACCTGCCCCACAGCGCTGGCCAAATCAATGCCTTTGCCAGTTTTAGATGACACGCAGCTGATCTTCATTCCTGTGATTGTAATTTGGTATTTTTCATCACACAGCAGGGTTTTCTCCGTGGGCGATTCGGGCGTGTAAACATCAAATTCTGGAAACAACCACCAATTTGAAGGATCGCCCGCTCCGATGAAGGCCAAGGTCCAAATAGGCATCATTATGACCGTGCCGGCGGCAAAATGCAGAGTTTTGACAGCTGAAATATGCTCTTTCCTTCCACGACCAACTTTTGCGCCTTTGAGTTCGGCGGCGGAGATCAGGCGGTCGCTATTTACTGAACCGGGATGAAGACTTAGATTGGGATGATTCAAAGCAGCACCTGTGAGCCGACTCTTGGATTTTCGACTCAATGCAGAGCAAGATGTCATAGCCACGATGAGCGCAGCGCTGACTGAGAGACGTGCCAGTGAAGAGAACGAGTGAGGTTTCATGTGTTTGCAGGTGGGTGGTTCGCTGGTTTTTGATTCCGTGTGGCGGTTTAAAATTCTCCCTGGCGGTAGATGCCGCTGACTGGTGGTGGGTTCGTGATTTTGCGTGCCTCACCGAGCATCAAGCCCGGCTCTAATTCCCTGACTTTGGTTCTGGGAACGAACAGCTGTTTGCCATCGCGCTGATCCACCATCCAGGTGCCCTGCTCCACACCGCGTGGGGCGGTGACTGGATATCCTTTTGGAATGTAGCTTGGTGGATGGTCCGCGACGCGCTGCCAGACGCCCAGCGCATTCCATTCTGATTCAGGCAGCGGCGCGCTTCGCCGTTTTGTCAGGCTGTGCAAATACTCGGGAGCATCAATGAAAACGCCACAAGATGCCAACCAGGGCGTGACGCATAGCACAATGAGAGAGACAAACGGGCGATTCATGAGAAGCAGGAGCTGATATTTCAGGAGGGCTTCCAATGCCCTCTTGACCAGCTACATCCGGAATGACCGCAAACGGTTACAGGCTATTTTTCAGCACGATTGGACGGTGAAAAAACCACACTGCAAATCAGCACCTGTAGTTATCCTATTCAGAGATCTGCCCACAGCCCTCTTCCTCTCCGCTCCACATCACGGGGTTGATTATTGGTGAATGACTCGACCTTAAAAAAGCAGGCTTTTAAACCGAATCATGAGTGAGCAGCAATCACCACCTACTTGCCACCACTGGAAAACTCCACCGACTCCACCGGAGAAAATGCCGGGATGGGGGGATACGGCGGGATGTCCAGCCAGTCGAGGCCGAGGGCACTCATGCCGGCGCGCAACTTGGGCAGGTTCCAGAAGATCAAATGCGATTTCTTGTCCAGATTCACCATGATCACGCCATCAGGACTGAATGTCAGGGGAGCCTGATCGTCGAAGTCCGGCGCGGCAAGGTCCTCCAGGTTGCCCGGTCGAATGATGCGCAGTTTGTTACGCTCGGATTCGAGTGTCAGCGCAGTCAGACGTGGACTGAATGCCATTGCTCCAAAATAATTCCCCGTGTGGGTGCGCAGTGATTTGATCAGTGACCAGTTTCCGGTATTCCAAATTTTGTACTCCATGCTGTTTGCGGTCACGAGCATTGATCCGTTGGGACTGAACAGCACATTGGCTCCGCCGGTTCCGCGCAGCGCGTGAATCGGATGCCCCTCCGGCAGGGACCAGATCTGAACATCCGGACCATTCAGCGAACCAGTGGCGATCCGGGTCTCGTCAGGACTGACGGTTGCAAAGGCCGCATTCGGCTGACCGTGGATCTCCAGCGGGGGCTGCTTTGACTCGAGATCAAGAACAAGGATCCGCTCTGGATGCGTCACCACGAGCCAGCGTCCATCCTGATATTTTTTGTGTGATGTGTCCCCCTCGACACGCATGGCGGCACGCTGCCACCCCTCGCGTGCGTCCATGGTGAGAGGCTTGCCGAAAATCAGTTTCTTCACATCCTTGCCGTTAGGTGCCTGGAGAATCGGCCACTTCATGATCCCGTGCAATCCTGTCACCATCAGTGCGTTCGATGTCCAGATCACGGAGCGGCTTGAGGACACGGGCAGACTGCCCACAAACTCACCGTCGCGGCTCCAAAACTTCAGCATGTCCTCTGCGGATGTTGCCATGACCAGGCCGGAGGGATGCCAGGCGGCCCCATGTACCTGATGTCGCTCATGACCTACTGTCTGCCGCATGATGCCATCTCCATCCTCCACCTCAAGCAGACTGACCTGATCACCTCGGCGGAACAGACCGAGTCGCCGCCCATCAGGGGAAAAGCTGAGCTGGCCCACCGACTGGGCGGTGTAGCCCACCAATTTCTCACCCAGACGCGCTTCCCAAAGAATGATCTCTTCATCAATGCCCTCCGTCACCAAATGATGTCCATCCGGGTGCCATGCGGCGCGTTTGACGGCCGTCTCATGGGCGCGCCAGTTGCGCTCCACCAGGGAATCGCCGCGGGTATCCCAGATGTGGACCATGCCGTCGTCTGAGGGAATCGCAATCCAGCGGCTCTTCGGATCCCAGGCGATGCCGAAGGATGAACGGCATTTCTGATAGCGGCTCGTGATTACCGCAGTTCCAGCGTCCACCAGATCGACACCATCCCGGGCATAGCTGACGGCCACGAACCGCCCGTCCGGTGAGGCCCGCAGCGCGTAGGGAGCCGAAGCGAGCAGAACCTGCCTAACCATGGATTTAGATTTCAGATCCCAAACCTGCATCGCTGATTTCGTCCCAACAAAAAGGGTGGTGGAATCAGGCGCAAAATCAAAAGCCTCCTCATGGATACCCTTCAGGTTCATGAGCACTGTCGCGGTTTCAAGATCCCAGACGGTCATTTCCAGTTCATCATCCTGCTTGGTCCCATAGCCTGCAGCAAGCCAGCGGCCATCTGGGCTGAATTGCAGCAGACGCTGAACGGATTGTTTCTGCGCAGGCAGCGTGGTGAGCACCCGCAGGCCGGGATAAGCGCGGATCACAATGGTTCCATCGACAAGAGCCTGCGCGTTGCGCGTGTAGTCCCGGTTCATGGCCGAAGGTCCACGTGCCTCGGCCTCACCACTCCAGCGATCCATTTGCCGCATGTCGGCCAGAGTCAGGCATGCCACGCCTTCGCTGCGCAGAGCCGGCGTGACCCGGATGGCCACCCCCTTCGCGATCGCTTCAAACGCATCCCAGCGATGTCCATCCTTCGCCCGCATGCGCAGAGCTCCAGCCTCACTGGTAAAGCCTTGCACCGCGTCATTCAAACGCCGCTCCGTCTCCAGGCGATTCCGCTCAGAAAAGCGCCAGGCCGAGTAAAATCCGGCGATTGCAGCCAGAGCTGTGAGCACCAGCATCGAGACCAAAACAGCGATGCCCGGATTTCTGCGGGCCCATTTCGCAGCCCGGCCGGCCGTCGAAATACGGCGGGCCACAATGGGCCGCCCATCCTGCCATCGCTGCAATTCTTCCTCAAAGGATTCTGCGGAGCCGTAGCGCCGATCCGGATTTTTCTCCAGACACTTCATGCAGATGGTCGAGAGGTCACGATCCACGCCGGGACATCGGAAATGCGGGGCGATGGGATCCTTCTCAGACACCTGGCGCAGAATGTCCGCCACCGACTTCCCCTCGAAAGGAGGATGCCCGGTGAGCATCTCGTAGAGGATGGCCCCGAGGGCATGCACATCCACCGCCGTGGTGATGTCCTTGTTTCTCCCATCAGCCTGCTCCGGGGCCATGTAATTGGCAGTTCCGAGCACCATGTGGCTGGCGGTGATGCCTGCATTTTCCTCCACGAATCTAGCCAGTCCAAAATCGGCCAGATAAGGCTCGCCTGCGGCATCCAACAGGATATTTCCAGGCTTGATGTCGCGGTGAATGACGCCGTGCTGATGCGCGTGATGAACCGCGCGGGTGATTTTCAACAGCAATGCCACGCCCTCATCCATGGGCCATTTGGGACGACTGCTCAGGGCATCAGCCAGACTCCGACCGCCCTCCACGAGTTTCATTTTCAAAAATGGCGATCCTTCGCGAGTGCCAAACTCGTAAAGAGTGATGATGTTAGGATGATCGAGGCGCGCGGCCGCCCGGGCTTCCACTTCAAACCGCGCCTCCCAACCTTCACGGTCGGCGTGCTCGAGTGGCAGCAACTTGAGTGCAATGTCACGCCTGATGTCACTCTGGTGGGCACTGTAAACAACGCCCATGCCGCCACGACCAATCAATTTGATTTCATCAAGTTCCGGAAACAAATCGGCAATAAATTCCTGATACGGCGTGGCCTTTTGGGAGCGAACATCCGCCGGGATGGCTTGCGTCTCCATGCCGGCAAAAAGCAGGCAGCGTGGACAGATAGGCTCCCTGATTCCCGCAGGAAAAGGCTGTCCGCAGGATTCGCAATGGTTTGCGTGCGAGGTTGTCATGAACTTCGGTGCCGGTGAAACAAAACGCAGATCTACACTTGGTTTGAAAATTGCCTACCGCAAACTCCTGGCACGAAACCCCACTGGTTGCGAATCATTCGTTCGCGCCAACGGGCATGTCACGCTCCATGCTGCCCGAAAATCTCAAACAGGTGAGAGATCTCTTCGTTCACCTCATCGGGCGAATCCACGGTGAGGGCGATTTCGTCATGCAACAGTCGGCGATAGCGCTGACGCATGCGAAACACCGCCACTTTCGCCGCGCCTTCCTTCATGCCGAGCGTGGCTGCGGTCTGAGCCAGTGTTGAAGCGTCACCATCGGCCGAGAGACGATCTTTCAAGGCATCAAACACACGCTCCCTCTTATCCTTCGAGTACTCCAATCGAATTTTTTTAAACACGGCATCGAGCAGCGCCAAAGCCCACTGCCGTTCGAAGAGCAATTCCGGCGTCACTCCGGTCGCTGGTTCAGCCATGCAGGCCTGTTCAGCCTCTTCCGCATCAAGCGCCATATGGGCGAGTCCGCCACCACGTTTCAGGGCGGAGCCGCGCTCATGCACATTTGCTGCAAAGCGTTTCACTGCCACGAGCAGAAAGGAACGCAGGCGTCCCCTGCTCTCCTCCACACTCGCGAACGAGTCGCGCTCCAGAAGCATGGCAAAGAAACCCTGGGTGAGATCCTCCGCATCGTGCGGTGAATTCCCCTGACGACGAAGAAAGGCATAAACCGGCTTCCAATAGACTTTGCACAACTCAGCGAGCGCCTCAGCCGCATGAGGCTCACCGCTCTGACGGGCACGCAGCACGATGCTCCAGCGCGTGGCAGGAAAGCCACCTTGATGTTGGGTGGCTCGCGCAGCTTGCGGAACCTCATCAATGATGTCCTCGTTCATGCAATGCAGATGTCGCTGTGTTTTGAATACGACGCGGCGGAACATCCAACGCGCGTCTTCCGGCTTCAACCCGCTCAACCATTCCAGACAAACGTCACCGGCTTGTCGATGTCGGGATGAATGCTGTGCAGCACGGGACAGCCGAGCGCGGTCGCTTCAAGCAGGGCGCGGTCGGGATGAGTGGACGGCAGTGGAATCTCCATGGTGATGGGCAGGCGCACGATGCGGCGCGGTGAATCCTCACTCATGTGCTTTTCCACACTGACTTTTATGCCCGGGATGTCGTAGCCTTTTTGATGGGCCTTGATGTTGATGACCGTGACCATGCACGTCGCGAGCGCGGTGGCCACGAGATCCGTGGGAGAGAATGATTCACCTTTGCCGTGATTGTCCACAGGAGCATCGGTGATGAGTTCGTTTTTTGAAGGACCATGGGTCGCGCGGCAGCGCAGCCCACCCGTGTAATCAACAGTGATAGAAACAGCCATGCCCATGAAGTAGCGGAACGCGCTGCCAATGCCAAGCACGGATGTTCGGGATCACGCGGGAAAATTCAGGCTTCCCTTTGAATGCAGCATGGTGGTAGTGTCCACACATGAGAACGGTCCTGCTCCTTTTTGTGCTGCTGGCTGGGCAATCCGTGGCGCAAGTCGTGGTGCCGACCAATCCAACAAAATTCGGCAAGCGAACCATCAGTGGTGGTGCCAACACTGGAAATGCTGCGGTGAATGCCACGGCTCCGGCTACCGAAACCAAGGCCCGGCTGGTGAGCTACTTCTCTCTCGAATCGCCACGGCAATGGAAGAGCAAGGATGGCAAATCTCTACTGGGCAGCATCATCGCTTATAAAGAAAGCGTGCTGGAA
>CANJVS010000117.1 GCA_947477755.1 Verrucomicrobiaceae bacterium
AGCGCTGTGGCTGGTTGATTTGATGCACTCTGGCTTTTTTAAACCTTAAACTACAACCATTATGGGCGGAGGAGGCGGCGGAGGAGACGGCGAACCGGAGTTTCAGATTGCTCCGATGATTGATGTGTTGCTCGTGCTGCTCATTTTCTTTATGAGCATCACCTCAGCGCAGGTGTTGAGAATCGACAAGGACATCAAGCTGCCCGTGGCAGCGGACGCAAAAAAGAAGGAGGGCAAGAACGCCATGTTCGAAGCCGCCATCAACGTCCGCTGGCTCTCGGGTCAGCAAAAGTCCAAAATCAAACTCGACGATCGAGAACTACCCAATGAGGAAATCATTGAGGCACTGACCCAACGTAAAAACAGCAACCCCACCTACCGGGTCATCATTCGCGGCGACCGCGATGTGCCTGCGGTGGAGATTCAGAAAGTCATGGCTTTGATTGCCCAGTCGGGCATCGACGACATTTCTTTCTCTGCACTCAACAAGGAATAAATCACATGGCTCACGGCAAGAAAAAGCACCACAGCATCGATGAGGACAATCTCGTCATGGGTTTCCAGATCGCACCCATGATCGATGTCGTGTTTGTCATCATGCTCTTTTTCATGGTCATGGCTGGTGCTGTGAAGGTGGAGCGTGAACTCAAAACCCAACTTCCTGGCATCGGCACTCCGGCTCTCAACGACGAGCAGACGCCGCCCGATGAGATTATTGTAACCATTGAGGAGGCTGGGGTCGTGACATTGAACGAAGAGGAATTTGATTCGCCCGATAACAAGACTCTTCCTAACTTCACTTCCACCCTGATGCGCTTGAAGCAGGAAGCTGACAGCCGCAATGCCAAGGTGATGGTCACCATTCAGGCTGAGGAGCAGGCCCGCTATGAGCGTGTCATTGATGTGTTGAACTCAATGTCCAAGGCCCGCATTACCAATGTAACCTTCACCGTGGGTGGCGAAGAGTTCTAACTGCTAGCCCGCTCGCAAAGGTTACCTTTCTGACCAGCGGGTTTGATTGCCCTTCGTCCGTAATTCGGGCAGGTGAATGACTGCCCTCATTCCTACCGCTGGAATACTTCCGCCTCTTTCCTGAAGCCGTCAGCCACCACGGTTTCGCGGATGTTTTCTTTGGTGACGGAGACGATGTCGAGAAGCACACTGGGAACGGCGATCTTGCCGTTATCAGTTTCGGCCTTGGCTACGACCGGCTTCCTTCGGGCAAGTTTCACGGCGAGTTCTGCTGCGCGTTTTGCGAGTTGAGTGAGAGGCTTGTAGACGGTCATGGTTTGAGTGCCGGCGACAATGCGCTGGCAGGCCGCCAAGTCGGCATCCTGTCCTGTGACGATGACCTTACCAGCCAGCCCTTCTTCGATCAGGGCCTGAATGGCACCACCGGCTGTGCCGTCGTTGCTGGCGAGGATGGCATTGATGTTTTGCCCTGCTTTGGTGATGGCGGCGTTGGTGATCTTTTTGGCGTTCTCAGGCTTCCAGTCCTCTGCCCAGTCTTCAAAGACGACTTCGATTTTTCCTGCAGCGATGAGCGGTAGCAGGATGTTGTCCTGCCCCTGCTTGAAGAGTTTGGCATTGTTGTCAGTCTTGGCGCCGTAGATGCGGACGAGGCGCAATTTGCCGTTCGCGGGAACATGGTCGGCAATGTATCGCGCTTGGAGTTCGCCGATTTTGATGTTGTCAAAGGTGATGTAGAGATCGGTTTCGGCATCCGTGATGAGACGGTCGTAAGACAGAACCGGGATGCCCTCGGCATGGGCCATTTCAACGGCGCGAGCCATGGCGGCACCATTGTGCGGAATGATGACGAGGGCATCGACCCCTGAGGTGATCAGGCTCTCCACGTCGCGAAGTTGACGCGTGTCATCACTATTTGACGAGCGGATTTCGACGTCGACTCCGAGCAATTTGGCCTGGGCGGTAAAAAGATCGCGGTCGGCGATCCAGCGTTCCTCTTTGAGCGTGTCCATGCTCAGGCCGATGACCAGCCTGCCATTGCGACCGCCACGCTCAGGTATCCCTTTGCCTCGCGAGATAACAAGTCCGGTGAGGACACTGAGGATGAAAGAGATCAAAACGAGAGCGAGACGTGCATTCATGATGCTGCACGGTCTAGCGATGTCGCCGCCGATAGTGAAGAGAATTTTTTTCTGGAGCTCGTTTTTTAAAGCGCGATGACGATTCGCCAAATCATTGGGGCGGGCACCCAGAGCCTGAATGTGACGGATTAAAGGTCGGTCAGTGCGGTTGACGTAACATGAACCGCCACGCCTTGCGCGACATCATGTTCGACTCTTTTGAAAAGTGATAGGCCCGCCATGTTAGTTCGTTGACTGCTATCCATGAGCCGTCACCTCTTTCTTTCTTGCGTCCTTCTTGCTCTCGCGGGCACCACCTATGCAGCGGATGCTGCTACGAAGAAGCGAGTGCTGCTTCTTGGTGATTCCATCTCCATCGGCTACACGCCAATGGTGCAGAAAATGCTGTCTGATGAGATGACTGTGCTGCGCCCCATGGCTAAGAACGGCAGGGCGGAGAACTGCAGTGGCACCACGTCGGGTGTGGCGAATATTGACCGCTGGCTACAAATTGACGGTGGCAGGTGGGATGTCATCCATTTCAACTGGGGCCTGCACGACCTCAAGCACATGAAGGCGGATGGCAAGAGTACCTCCGATCTCGCCACCGATCCACCGCAGGCTACGGTGAAAGTGTATGAACAGCAGCTTCGAGAGATTGTGGCCAAGCTCAAGGCGACCGGGGCCAAACTGGTTTTTGCCGCCACCACACCAGTGTCTGATGAGGCGATGAAAGTGTATCGTTCGAACGCGGATGTCATTCTCTACAATGAGGCTGCTATGCGCGTGATGAAGGATAACCACATTGCCGTGAACGATCTCTACACACTCGTGAAGCCGCGCATGAAAGAGCTGCAAATTCAGCCTGCCAATGTCCATTTCGTCCCAGCGGGTTCTGAAGTGCTCGCCACGGAAGTGGTGAAGGTTATCCGTGCGCAATTGAAGTGAGCGGTCCTGTTCCTGCAGCGAAAACAATCTTGAACGATCAAGCGGAGTCACGTGTAATGTCTGCCGTTATGAACCGCTTCACCATCGCTTCCATTTCTCTATTGCTCACCGGTATTTCCATGGGTGAGGTATCACCGGGGGTGCCCGCTACTGTTGTTAAGCCCGCGGAACAGCCAGCCAAGTCCGACCCTTTGGAGGCCATCAAAGCGGAGACTGCGAAGTTGAATGCGGATCGTGAAAAGATCGTGGCGCAGATCGCTTTGGATCAGTCTAAACTGGACGAAAAAATGGCTCCCCGAAAGCGGGCTGTGGCAGAGATCCAGATTCAGCTGGAGGATATGAAGGCGAAACTCGATCTCGTGGAGGCGGAGCGAAAGCTCAAAGATGACCCGGCCCTGATGGAGTTGCGCCGCAAGAACGAGAGACTGATGATGGACTATGCCATCGCCAAGAATGAGGTCGAAATTGAAGCCTTTGAAATGCGCCGTGAGGAGAATGAGGTGCGGCGCAAGACCACGGCGCTGACGATGCAGATGGAACTGCAGCAGAAGGAAGTGGAAGCGCGAACGTATGCAGTGGGCAAGGCCCCGGCGTATCCCAAAGATCCGCTCATCGGAAAGAAACTGGTGCTTTCAGACCGCACGATCCAGCTCAATGGAGTAATCACGGGCAGGACGGCAGACAACATGGCGGATCGTATCGCCTACTTTAACAATCGCGATCCTGAAGCGCCGGTCTTCATTGTGATCGACGACTGTCCTGGCGGGAGCGTGATGGCAGGCTACAAAATACTCAAGGCCATGCAGGGCTCCAAAGCACCAGTCTACACGGTGGTGAAGTCAATGGCAGCTAGCATGGCTGCATGCATCACCACACTTTCAAAGAAATCATTCGCCTATCCAAACGCCATCATCCTGCACCACCAGCTCAGCATGGGCGTGATGGGAAACCTGACGCAGCATCGCGAGAATGTTCAGGAACTCGAAGAGTGGTGGAGGCGCCTCGCTGATCCGGTCGCCGCGAAGATGGGCATCACGCGGGATGAGTTCATCAAACGCATGTATGCAGAGTCATCGTCCGGTGATTGGAATGAATTCGCCGATGACGCGCAGAAGCTGAAGTGGGTGGATGTGATTGTGGAAGAGATCGAAGAAACTGCATTGCTGCGGGATCCAAACAGCCAACCACAGCCTGGAGCGACGCCAGGCCGCCAGCTTCACGACCCACTGTCGACGGGTGCTGTGGAATCCCAGGATGAGCGTGGCAAACCAATCTCACTATTGCCGCGTCTCAATCCTTTGGATGCCTATTGGTTATACAATCCCGATGGTTACTACCGGATGCAATAGAGGCGGAAGTCCTGGGGCTTGGCACCATCGACTTTGCTCCGGCAATGAACTTCTCCAAGAGGCTGACTTTCTTCGCAAAACGTGACTCTGCTAAGTGCATCGTTCCGGCGGTAGTGCTGCAAATGCCACCTTCACCGCCACGGGTGGAAATCTCACCGCTCCTTCCTTGGTGCGTTCAGTCACGCTCAACAGTTCGAACGTTTTCATCACCTCTGTGGATGCTGCGGCATTGAAACTCACCCTCACTCCCGCAACCGGTGTTTTCACCGGCACCTTCAAAGATGGAATCCTTGTCCGAACTGTCGGTGGTGTGCTTTTTCAGGAGGGAAATTTCGGCTCCGGTTTCTTTCCTGGCACCACAGTCAGTGGTCTGGTCGAGATCGATCGCAATCCTTAATGCGCCCCGTCATTTCATTGCGGTGCCTTCAGCGCGCATCTTCTGAAATGGCACGCTTTCACAAACCGCAAGGATCATGTCCTGGAACTTGTAACCGGAGGCTTTGGTGCGAACGACAATTTCATGCACGGCGGGTTTGTCGCTGTAACTGAGGCCGCGGCCGAGTGCGTAGGTCAGCAGGTTTTCGGCAAGGTTGCGGGTGAAGTTGTCGGCCATGTCCCTTGCGAGGATGGTGCGCAATTCACTGAGATCCTTGAACTGCTGCCCACGGACAAGTGTGCCGCTGGCGTCGATGGGGTGATTCTTTTCCTGATCACGCCAGCGACCGATGGCGTCGTAGTTTTCAAACGCAAAACCCATGGGATCGAGGAAAGCATGGCAACCTGCACAGGAGGCATTGCTGCGGTGCTCGGCGAACTGCTCGCGCAGGGTAAGATTGGACTGGCGGACCTTGGTGTCATCCAGCGGTGGCACGCCGCCTGGCGCGGGTGGCGGCGGGGTTCCGAGAATGTTTTCAAGCAGGTACTTGCCGCGTTTCACCGGTGATGTTCTGGTCTGTGTCGAAGTGAGCGTGAGGATGCTGCCATGAGTGAGGATGCCGCCGCGGGGTGTGCCTTGCAGCGAGACTTTGTGGATCTTGTCACCCTTCACATTGGGGATGCCGTAATACTTTGCCAGTTTGGCATCGATGAACGTGTAGTCGGCGTTGAGGAAGTCGATGATGGAGCAGTTCTCTCGCAGGATGTGATCAAAGAAAGTCTGGCTTTCTCGCTTCATGGCGTAGGCGATGCCGCCTTTCCATTCCGGGAATCGACGGGTGTCAGGATCGACGATGTCCATGTCACGCAGTTGCAGCCACTGACCGGCGAAATCCTCCGTGAGGGACTGGGCCCGGTAGTCTCCAATCATCCGTTTGATTTCAGCGGCGAGGTTTTTACGCAGTTCGTTTTTTCCAGCGAGCTCGATCAGGCGGTCATCCGGCGGTGCCGCCCAGAAAAAGTAGGAGAGCCGGCTGGCCAGGCTGAATTCGTCGATGTCGGCAATGCCATTGGCAGCAGGTCCCGCTGGCTGGAGCGTGGTGCGGAAAAGGAAGGATGGGGAGACGAGCAGGCCCTCAAGCGTGTAACGCAGCGCGCCCAGAGCGGACTCGCCCTCCTTCATGGCCAGTGCGGCAAAGGCCTGCCATTTGGCTTTTTCCTCATCACGCATCGGACGGCGGAAAAGGCGCGTGCCCATTTTTTCGACCAGAGCCGGCAGATCGGTTGCTTGAATGCCGGAGCCTTTGCCGAGCGGCCCTTCGATCTTCACCTGGTGCAGCCAGAAGTTTCGATCCTGCTTGGTTGCCGGATCATAGAAATCATTCAAGAACCACACTTGCAACTCATGCTTGCCTGCGGGCAGATCGGCCTCGACATGGAACTCCTGGGCTGCCTGATTTTTAGCGGTGATGGAGAACGCGCCGATGGTTTTGCCGGTGATGCGCATTTCTGTTTTTGCCGGTTCGTCGCCAGCCTGTTGAGCGCCTGCTTTGAGAGTGAATTTGTATTTGCCTGGCGTCTGGATTTCGAT
This sequence comes from Verrucomicrobiaceae bacterium, assembly GCA_947477755.1. GTDB lineage: Bacteria > Verrucomicrobiota > Verrucomicrobiia > Verrucomicrobiales > Verrucomicrobiaceae > Prosthecobacter. The sequence goes on from CANJVS010000117.1 coordinate 6,354, forward strand.
CGCATGCTTCACATAGCCGCTGCTGGCCAGTTCAATGGTGCCGGTGTCCTTGGAAGCATCACCCTCACCTTGGTCAAAGTGCTCGCCGGTGAGTTGCAATGTTGGTTGGCCGACAGGCCTGTCGCCGATGAGCCAGCGCAGGAATCTGCTGCCACGCGGTGCCAGGAGTCCAAAAGGACCCTCGATTTCGATTTTCTGCAGGGCGACATTGCGGTCACGCTTGTCCGGATCAGGGTTCATCGGGTCAGCGTGATCATTTAGAAAGGCTACGGAGATCTTTGATTCGCCACCATTCAGCTGCACAGTCTGGGTGATCTTTTGCCAGGGCCCCTTGTCGCCTTTCCAGCGGGTGGTGATGTCGTAGGTGGACACGTCCTTGCCGTTGATGCGCAAGGCAATCTTAGCGCGCTCATTGCCGGCTTCGGTCGCGGCCACATGCAGCGTCACGGCATAGGTGCCGCTGGCGGGAACACTGAATTTTCCCGTCGCCTCAGCCTGGCTGTGAAACCAGCGCACGCCCTCCCATTCCTTGGTTTCACCCTTGCTGTTCCAGAATTTTTTTGCAGCGAGCTCGATGTCCGCATGCTCGGGGATGGAGAAATCCATGGCATCCTCCGCGACCTCTCGCGAGGCGCGCAGATATTTTTCCATGAGCATCGGCGAGAGACTGAGCACGTCGCCGATGTTGTCGAAACCATAGCCCGTGTCATCCGGCGGAAATTCACGCGCGGGACGCGTGTCGACAAAGAGCAGATCGCGCACCGTGCTGTTGTATTCCGTGCGGTTCAGGCGGCGCGCGGTGACATGGCCGGGATCGGGTTTTGACGGATCGAACCAGAAGACGGCGTCATCGATCCATGCCACGATCTCGTCACGTTGCTGCAAAGTTGGTTTTTCTTTTTTCTTCTCCGGAGGCATCACATGGGTGACCATCTGCTGGCGCACATGATCCCAGAGGGCAAAGTCGGCCCGCAGGGCCGCATAATCCTTGTGCTCGTCGAAGGCGAAGTCGCCCTTTTCCGTGCCGTCGGCGTGGCAGTCATAGCAGAATTGTTCCAGCAGTGGTTTGATCTTTTGATCGAAAGCCGCCTGGCCGCGCGTGGCCAGGGGGTCCGCAGCAGGAGCCGCCAGGGCTGGCAGGCAGAGAAGGGGAATGAAACGCAGGGGGGGCATGTTCAGTAGACAGAACGCATGAAAG